>CAUSHT010000006.1:0-23427 GCA_963531275.1 uncultured Neisseria sp. | reverse complement strand
AAATAATCAGGCCGTCTGAATTTTTCAGACGGCCTGATTTTGCAAACAAGGCCTTCATGCCAAAGTTTCCACGCCAGTGCATTTACGAAAAGCACGTACTTGCTATGATCATTTAGCTGGCGAAGTTGCCGTTAAGATCTATGATTCCCTTTGTCAACAGCAATGGATCACTGAAAATGGTTCAATGATCACATTAAGTGGTATTCAATATTTTCATGAAATGGGAATTGACGTTCCTTCCAAACATTCACGTAAAATCTGTTGTGCGTGTTTAGATTGGAGTGAACGCCGTTTCCATTTAGGTGGGTACGTTGGAGCCGCATTATTTTCGCTTTATGAATCTAAAGGGTGGTTAACTCGACATCTTGGTTACCGTGAAGTTACCATCACGGAAAAAGGTTATGCTGCTTTTAAGACCCACTTTCACATTTAAGTTGTTTTTCTAATCCGCATATGATCAATTCAAGGCCGAATAAGAAGGCTGGCTCTGCACCTTGGTGATCAAATAATTCGATAGCTTGTCGTAATAATGGCGGCATACTATCAGTAGTAGGTGTTTCCCTTTCTTCTTTAGCGACTTGATGCTCTTGATCTTCCAATACGCAACCTAAAGTAAAATGCCCCACAGCGCTGAGTGCATATAATGCATTCTCTAGTGAAAAACCTTGTTGGCATAAAAAGGCTAATTGATTTTCGAGAGTTTCATACTGTTTTTCTGTAGGCCGTGTACCTAAATGTACTTTTGCTCCATCGCGATGACTTAGTAAAGCACATCTAAAACTTTTAGCGTTATTACGTAAAAAATCTTGCCAGCTTTCCCCTTCTAAAGGGCAAAAGTGAGTATGGTGCCTATCTAACATCTCAATGGCTAAGGCGTCGAGCAAAGCCCGCTTATTTTTTACATGCCAATACAATGTAGGCTGCTCTACACCTAGCTTCTGGGCGAGTTTACGGGTTGTTAAACCTTCGATTCCGACCTCATTAAGCAGCTCTAATGCGCTGTTAATCACTTTACTTTTATCTAATCTAGACATCATTAATTCCTAATTTTTGTTGACACTCTATCATTGATAGAGTTATTTTACCACTCCATATCAGTGATAGAGAAAAGTGAAATGAATAGTTCGACAAAGATCGCATTGGTAATTACGTTACTCGATGCCATGGGGATTGGCCTTATCATGCCAGTCTTGCCAACGTTATTACGTGAATTTATTGCTTCGGAAGATATCGCTAACCACTTTGGCGTATTGCTTGCACTTTATGCGTTAATGCAGGTTATCTTTGCTCCTTGGCTTGGAAAAATGTCTGACCGATTTGGTCGGCGCCCAGTGCTGTTGTTGTCATTAATAGGCGCATCGCTGGATTACTTATTGCTGGCTTTTTCAAGTGCGCTTTGGATGCTGTATTTAGGCCGTTTGCTTTCAGGGATCACAGGAGCTACTGGGGCTGTCGCGGCATCGGTCATTGCCGATACCACCTCAGCTTCTCAACGCGTGAAGTGGTTCGGTTGGTTAGGGGCAAGTTTTGGGCTTGGTTTAATAGTGGGGCCTATTATTGGTGGTTTTGCAGGAGAGATTTCACCGCATAGTCCCTTTTTTATCGCTGCGTTGCTAAATATTGTCACTTTCCTTGTGGTTATGTTTTGGTTCCGTGAAACCAAAAATACACGTGATAATACAGATACCGAAGTAGGGGTTGAGACGCAATCGAATTCGGTATACATCACTTTATTTAAAACGATGCCCATTTTGTTGATTATTTATTTTTCAGCGCAATTGATAGGCCAAATTCCCGCAACGGTGTGGGTGCTATTTACCGAAAATCGTTTTGGATGGAATAGCATGATGGTTGGCTTTTCATTAGCGGGTCTTGGTCTTTTACACTCAGTATTCCAAGCCTTTGTGGCAGGAAGAATAGCCACTAAATGGGGCGAAAAAACGGCAGTACTGCTCGGATTTATTGCAGATAGTAGTGCATTTGCCTTTTTAGCGTTTATATCTGAAGGTTGGTTAGTTTTCCCTGTTTTAATTTTATTGGCTGGTGGTGGGATCGCTTTACCTGCATTACAGGGAGTGATGTCTATCCAAACAAAGAGTCATCAGCAAGGTGCTTTACAGGGATTATTGGTGAGCCTTACCAATGCAACCGGTGTTATTGGCCCATTACTGTTTGCTGTTATTTATAATCATTCACTACCAATTTGGGATGGCTGGATTTGGATTATTGGTTTAGCGTTTTACTGTATTATTATCCTGCTATCGATGACCTTCATGTTAACCCCTCAAGCTCAGGGGAGTAAACAGGAGACAAGTGCTTAGTTATTTCGTCACCAAATGATGTTATTCCGCGAAATATAATGACCCTCTTGATAACCCAAGAGGGCATTTTTTACGATAAAGAAGATTTAGCTTCAAATAAAACCTATCTATTTTATTTATCTTTCAAGCTCAATAAAAAGCCGCGGTAAATAGCAATAAATTGGCCTTTTTTATCGGCAAGCTCTTTTAGGTTTTTCGCATGTATTGCGATATGCATAAACCAGCCATTGAGTAAGTTTTTAAGCACATCATCATCATAAGCTTTAAGTTGGTTCTCTTGGATCAATTTGCTGACAATGGCGTTTACCTTACCAGTAATGTATTCAAGGCTAATTTTTTCAAGTTCATTCCAACCAATGATAGGCATCACTTCTTGGATAGGGATAAGGTTTTTATTATTATCAATAATATAATCAAGATAATGTTCAAATATACTTTCTAAGGCAGACCAACCATTTGTTAAATCAGTTTTTGTTGTGATGTAGGCATCAATCATAATTAATTGCTGCTTATAACAGGCACTGAGTAATTGTTTTTTATTTTTAAAGTGATGATAAAAGGCACCTTTGGTCACCAACGCTTTTCCCGAGATCTCATCTATTGAAACAGCTTGATAGCCTTTTTCAACAAACAATATTCGTGCTGAGTTAACCAGTGATTGATAGGTACTCTTAAAATTTTCTTGTTGATGATTTTTATTTTCCATGATAGATTTAAAATAACATACCGTCAGTATGTTTATGGTATCATGATTTAGTGCCACAATCTTCATCATTCTGTATGAAAACAAAGGAAGCACCATGTACCGTCATGTCGAGTATTATCCGGGCGACCCGATTTTGAGTTTGGTTGAAACCTTCAAACGCGACGAGCGTCCTGAAAAAGTCAATTTGAGCATAGGCATTTATTTTGATGACGAAGGCAAAATGCCGGTTTTGGAATCTGTTCGCCGCGCAGAAGCAGAGCGTGCGGCTGTACCGCGACCATCGCCTTATCTGCCGATGGAAGGTTTGGATACTTATCGAAGCGCGGTTCAGCGTTTGTTGTTTGGCAAGGATAATCCGGCATTGGCAGAAGGGCGCGTTGCGACCGTACAGACTTTAGGCGGCTCGGGGGCGTTGAAAGTCGGTGCCGACTTTTTGCACCGGTGGTTCCCTGATGCAAAAGCCTATGTCAGCGATCCGACTTGGGACAATCATAAAGGCATTTTTGAAGGCGCAGGTTTTGAAGTGGGGACGTATCCTTATTACCACCCTGAAACCGTCGGCGTGAAATTTGAAGAAATGACTGCGTTTTTCAAAACATTGCCGGAAAGCAGCATCTTGATTTTGCATCCATGTTGTCAAAACCCGACCGGCGTAGATATGTCTCAAGCGCAATGGGATGAGGTGTTGGACATCATCAAAACGCACAAGCTGATTCCGTTTATGGATATTGCCTATCAAGGTTTCGGCGAGGATTTGGACAGCGATGCTTATGCGATTCGTAAAGCCGTCGAAATGGGACTGCCTTTGTTTGTCAGCAACTCTTTCTCGAAAAACCTGTCGTTGTATGGCGAGCGCGTCGGCGGTTTGAGCGTAGTGTGTCCCAATAAGGAAGAAGCAGAGCTGGTGTTCGGGCAGTTGAAATTTACCGTCCGCCGCATTTATTCCAGCCCCGCCGCGCATGGTGCATACATCGCTTCTGATGTGATGAACAGCGATGATTTGCGCGCTTTGTGGGAGCATGAGGTTTACGCCATGCGCGACCGCATCCGTGCCATGCGTCAGAAGCTTTATGATGTTTTGACGGCCAAAATCCCCAATCGCGATTTCAGCTATTTCATCAAACAGCGCGGCATGTTCAGCTATACAGGCCTGACCGTAGAGCAGGTACACCGCCTGCGCGACGAGTTTGCCGTTTACCTGCTGGATTCAGGCAGGATGTGTGTGGCCGGTTTGAATGCATCGAATATCGATTATGTGGCCGAGGCATTTGCCAAAGTGTTGCAATAGCCGTTCAATCTGAAATTGAATGTAGTTTTATTTGAAGTAAATCAAAAGGCCGTCTGAAAAATTTTCATCTTTCAGACGGCCTCTTTATAATTGGCGCACCCAACAGGGATCGAACCTGTGACCTCCAGCTTCGGAAACTGACACTCTTCCAACTGAGCTATGGGTGCGGAAGCCGTAAGGTTAACGCATATTGGCTTTATTGGCAAAGTTTATCTTGAAAGTGTCTGAAAGTGGCATTGGCGGTCACTTTTTTGCATGGCTGGAATAATCAATTAACTACAAAGGCTTATAGATTTCAGACGGCCTTTTTGAGGATTTTTGTGTATCTTTTTCTCAAGATGGATTGGAAAGCCTTTGCGAATTCAGTATAATCCAGCAAAATATTGTTAATTGCGTTTAACACATAAACTATAACTTACAGCACAACCTAACCTAACGGCGAGGCCTACCAAATGAAACAACTCCGCGACCACAAAGCCCAAGGCTCTGCATTGTTCACCCTTGTGAGCGGTATCGTTATTGTTATTGCAGTGATTTTCTTCCTGATTAAATTGGCGGGAAGCGGTTCATTCGGCGATGTTAACGAAACAACCGAAGCTGCGACTCAAACCCGTATCCAGCCAGTCGGCCAACTCAAAATGGGCGACGGCATCCCTGTCGGCGAACGTCAAGGCGACCAGATTTTCAACAAAATCTGTATCCAATGTCACGCGGCGGACAGTATCGTTCCTAACGCGCCTAAGTTTGAAAATAAAGGCGATTGGGCTCCTCGTATCGCCCAAGGTTTTGATACCTTGTTCCAACACGCTTTGAACGGTTTCAACGCAATGCCTGCCAAAGGTGGTGCGGCTGATTTGACCGATCAAGAATTGAAACGCGTAATTACTTATATGGCCAACAAAGCCGGCGGTACTTTCCCTGATCCTGATGCTGCGGCTCCTGCCGATGCCGCTGCTTCCGGCGAAGCTGCTTCAGCTCCTGCTGCTGAGGGTGCGGCTCCTGCCGATGCTCCTAAAGCAGATGCTGCCAAAGCTGAAGACAAAGGCGCAGCTGCCGGCGGTGCAGACGGTAAAAAAGTTTACGAAGCCAGCTGCCAAGCATGTCACGGCGGTGCGGTTCCCGGTGTTCCTCATGTAGGTAAAAAAGAAGACTGGGCTCCTCGTATCAAACAAGGTAAAGACACCCTGCACAAACACGCAATCGAAGGCTTTAATGCGATGCCTGCCAAAGGCGGTAACGGCAGCCTGAGCGATGATGAAGTGAAAGCTGCAGTTGATTACATGGCTAATCAATCTGGTGCTAAATTCTAAGATTTGACTTTGACTCTCGAATAGAAAGCGCATTCTGCATAGGATGCGCTTTTTTCGTGCAGGAAGGACTGATCTTGCTATAATACGAGAGTAGTAGATTATAGTTTGTCTGAAAGATTCAGACGGCCTTCAAACACAATATTCTTTTAAAGAAGTTTAACCATATTCACATACGACAAAACAATCACGGAGTTATCTCATGGCAAAAAAATATTTCGGTACTGACGGTGTACGCGGCGAAGTTGGTCAATTCCCTATCAATCCTGATTTTGTCTTGAAATTAGGTTATGCAGCAGGCCAGGTTTTGGTACAGCACGAAGGTGAAATTAAACCGACCGTATTAATCGGCAAAGACACGCGTATTTCAGGCTATATGCTGGAAGCCGCGCTGATTGCCGGCTTTACCGCCGCCGGTGTTAATGTTATTCAAACCGGCCCTCTGCCAACCCCGGGCGTAGCGTATCTGACCCGCGCTTTGCGTTTGTCTGCCGGTGTGATGATTTCTGCTTCCCATAACGTTTATTCCGATAACGGCATTAAATTCTTTGCCGAAGGCGGTGTGAAGCTGAGCGATGAAATCGAGTTGGAAATCGAAGCCAAAATCGATGAAGAAATGAAAACCCAGCCGTCCAGCCGTTTGGGCCGCGCGCGCCGGATTAATGGTGCGGATGACCGCTATATCGAGTTTTGTAAATCCACTTTCCCAAGTCATTTGGATTTGCGCGGTCTGAAATTGGTGGTCGATACCGCCAATGGTGCAGGCTATGCAGTTGCGCCTAAAGTATTCCACGAGTTGGGCGCGCAAGTGGTCAGCATCGGTGATGAGCCAAACGGCTACAACATCAATGAGAAATGTGGTGCAACCCATCCGAAAGCCCTGCAAGCGGCTGTGTTGCAAAATGAAGCCGATTACGGCATTGCCTTGGATGGCGATGGCGACCGTTTGATGATGGTTGACCGCAATGGCAAAGTGTATGATGGCGACAGCCTGATTTATGTGATTGCCAAAGCACGCGCGCACGAAGGCGTGGAAATCGGCGGCGTGGTGGGTACAGTGATGACCAATATGGCGATGGAAATTGCTTTGAAAGAGCAGGGCGTTGATTTCTGCCGCGCCAAAGTGGGCGACCGCTATGTGTTGGAACAGCTCCACCAACGCGGTTGGCTGATTGGCGGCGAAGCCAGCGGTCATATTTTGTGCATGGACAAACACAATACCGGCGACGGCATCATTTCCGCGCTGCAAGTTTTTGCGGCATTGCAAACCTTGAATCAAGACCTTGCCACCGTTTGCGCCGATTGGCAGCCGTATCCGCAAACCATGATCAACGTCCGCATCAAAAAAGGCCAAAACTGGCAGGATGCTTCCAAAGAGGCTTTGGCTGAAGTGGAAAAAGAACTCGAAGGCAAAGGCCGCGTGGTCTTGCGTGCTTCCGGTACCGAGCCTGTCGTGCGTGTGATGGTGGAAGCCAAGCAGGCAGACTGGGCGAAAAAAGGCGCAGAAAAAATTGCCGCTGCCATTCAAGGTCAAAAGTAACAGCGTGTTTGATGTTGAATTGAACTAAATAAAAGGCCGTCTGTTGTTCAGACGGCCTTTGTGTTTCAGTTGAAAGCTTAGTTGCTTAAGACATCAACGCCTTTAGGAGGGGTAAATTTGAACATACCGCTGGAAAGGTTAGGCTTGGTGTTCAAACCGCTGAAGCTGATGCTGGTTTGGTTGCCGAAGCTGTCTTTCAGCTGCATGGCGGCGAGGTTGTCGCCTTTGAAGCCGATGCGGATGTATTGGTAGCCGGCGTTGTTTTTCTTAGGCGTAGCCAAAACGTAGTCGATACCGTTGGCAGAACCGTCTTCTTTCAGCGTGTAGCTGCTGTCCAATGCCGTTTTGTTGGAGAGGATGGCGGCAGGGCTGTCGCCGATGGTTTGGTCTTGTGAGGACTTGGTTACTTGTGCCAAATCTACGTCATAGAGCCAAATGGTTTTGCCGTCGCCGACGATGGTTTGTTTGTAGGGTTTGGTGTATTCCCATTTGAACAAGCCAGGGCGCAGGATTTTGAATGTACCGTATGTGGTTTGGGTTTTCTTTTTGCTGTGAACGGTTTGGCTGAAGTTGCCGCTGATACCGTCAGCGTCATTATTGAATTTTTTCAGGGCATCCACTGCGCCGGCTTGTGCAAAGCCGATGGCTGAAGAAAGCAGCGCGGCAGCGGTCAGGGTGAACAGTCGGGTAGTTTTCATGTTTTGGTTCCTTGTTCGGAGAGATGGGTTCAGTATAGACGTTATGGTGTAACAGGCAAGGGGCTGAATGGAGGGTTTAATTTGTGTAAATATGAAAAATACAATCAAGTGACTGAAATAATTTCATTTCTTCAGACGGCCTGTATTTGGTTTTGACGTTTTTTTAATGAAGCACACGAGGGTTTGGTGTGGTATTTAATGTCATTTTACGGAAAGCGTGAAATTATAGTCTTTCTGTTTGCTTTTTAAAACGGTTATAATATTTGTCTTTTTAAAACAATGGTTTTGTATGTATCTGAATCCTTATCCTTTATTGGAACAGGCTTTGCTGTCGGACAATCCGGATGAAAAGGGAAGATTGACGCAGGCCTTGTTTGCGCAGTTGGGCGAGGCGGAAGGTTTGACGGTTGAGGAGTCAAAACCTGTGGATTGCCGATTTGCCGGTCATCCGTTGCGTCCGCGTTTGGTTGCGCCTTCGGAGGTTACGCCGCGCAAGATGAATACGGTCGAAGGCTATGCGGCCATGTTGCATGCGATTGCGCACATTGAATTTAATGCGATTAATCTGGCTTTGGATGCGGCGTATCGTTTTCGCAATATGCCGTTTCAGTTTGTGCGCGATTGGGTAAGGGTGGCAAAAGAAGAAGTGTTTCACTTCGGCTTGATGCGTGGCCGTCTGAACAGCTTGGGCTACGATTACGGCGACTTTGAAGCGCACGGGCATTTGTGGGATATGGCGTATAAAACTGCTTACGATCCCTTGTTGCGCATGGCTTTGGTGCCGCGGGTATTGGAAGCGCGCGGTTTGGATGTCACGCCGGGTATTCGTGCAAAAGTGGCGCAGCGTGGCGATGTAGAAACCTGCGATGTGTTGGATATTATTTATCGCGATGAGGTGGGACACGTCGCCATCGGCAATCATTGGTATCAGCATCTTTGCCGTGAGCGCGGTTTGGAACCGGTTGCCTTGTTCCGCAGCCTGATTGCGCGTTACGATATGTTTATCTTCCGCGGCTACGTCAATATCGAAGCGCGAGAACGTGCTGGATTCAGCCGTTTCGAGCTGGATATGTTGGAAGATTTTGAGAAAAGTTTGAAACAGGATAAAAAGGCCGTCTGAAACGGTAAGGGTTACCATGGCACATCATCACGATCATTCGCACGCGCATACGCATACCGCCAATAAGCAGGTATTGCGCATTTCATTTTTCGTCATTGCCGGATTTATGCTGGTTGAAGCGGTCGGTGGTTGGCTGACCAACTCTTTGGCCCTGCTTTCCGATGCGGGGCATATGTTCAGCGATGCGTTTTCGCTGGGCGTGGCATTGTGGGCATTCAAACTTGGCGAGAAACAGACCACGCTGCAAAAAACATTTGGCTATAAGCGTTTTGAAATTTTGACGGCGATGTTTAATGGGTTGTCGCTGGTGTTGATTGCGGCAATGATTTTTTATGAAGCAGTCAAACGATTGTTTTATCCGCCGGAAATTTTGACGGGCGGCATGTTGGTGGTCAGTATTATCGGTTTGTTGGTCAACATCGGCGTTGCCGTTTATATGTTGAAGAATGGCGATACCGAAGAAAACGTCAATATGCGCGGCGCGTATCTGCATGTAATCAGCGATTTGTTCGGCTCGATAGGGGCGATTGTCGCAGCGGTATTGATGATGGCGTATGGCTGGCAATGGGCGGATACGGTTGCCAGCGTATTGGTGGCGGCTTTGGTGTGGCGCAGCGGTTGGAAGCTGTTTAAACAGACTTTGCACATTTTGATGGAAGGCGCGCCGGAAAACATCCATACCGATGAATTGCTCAGCGTTATCCGCAATACGGAAGGCGTAAAATCCGTTCACGACTTGCATGTTTGGACGATTACCAGCAATATCCACGTTTTGTCCTGCCATATTGTTGTAGATGGCAACATGACGGTTGCAGAGTCCGAACAAATCGCCTACCGCATCGGACATAAATTGGCGCATCACAACATCGGGCATTGTACGATTCAGATTGAAAGCGAACAGCATCCGCATAAAGATGAAGTTTTGTGTTCTCAGGAAATGAACGAACATCATTACCATTAACCATATTCAGGCCGTCTGAAACTTGTTGGATTGTTCAGACGGCCTTCTAAAATCATCAAAGGAAACACTTATGACCCAAGCCGTATTATTCGACCTTGACGGTACGCTTGCAGATACTGCACTTGATTTGGGTGGCGCGCTCAACACGGTATTGCGCCGACACGGTTTGCCAGAAAAAAGCATGGATGAAATCCGTCCGCAGGCCAGCCATGGTGCAAGCGGTTTGCTCAAACTGGGTGCAGGCATTACGCCCGACCATCCGGACTATATGCAATGGCGTAAAGAGTTTTTGGACGAATACAGCCGCTGCTATGCCGACCAAACCATCTTGTTCGACGGCGTAAACGAAATGCTGGAAGCCTTAGTTCAACGCGGTATCCAATGGGGCATTATCACCAACAAGCCTATGCGTTTTACCGATGTCCTCGTGCCTAAGATCGGGTTTGCCGTGCCTCCCGCCGTCATTGTCAGCGGCGATACATGCGATGAACCCAAGCCCAGCGTGAAGCCTATGTTTTATGCGTGCGAACAGATTGGCGTTGAGGTGCAGCGATGTTTTTATGTCGGCGATGCCGAGCGCGATATGCAGGCAGGCAAGAATGCAGGCATGACGACTGTGCTTGCCGATTGGGGCTATATTTCTGCCGAAGACCAAACCGAAAACTGGCTTGCCGATTTCCGTATTGCCACGCCTTTGGATTTGTTGGCAATCTTGCGTTGAAACCCCGTAATAATCCGTTTTCAGACGGCCTGAAACGGCGTAAAATCGTACTAAGTTTGTATTTTTTCAACCGTTTTACTACTTGTAAAGAGAAAAATCATGTTCTTCAAGCATATCGAAGCTGCTCCTGCTGATCCGATTTTAGGTTTGGGCGAGGCGTTTAAAGCCGAAACCCGTCCGGAGAAAGTCAATCTCGGTATCGGCGTGTACAAAGATGCATCCGGCGAGACACCTATTGTCAAAGCTGTCAAGGAGGCTGAAAAACGCCTGTTGGAAAGCGAAACAACCAAAAACTACCTGACCATCGACGGTGTTGCCGACTACAACGAGCAAACCCAAATTCTGCTGTTTGGCAAAGACCACGAAATCATCGCCAGCCGTCGCGCCAAAACAGCGCAAAGCCTTGGTGGTACAGGCGCATTGCGTATTGCGGCCGAGTTTGCCAAACGTCAGTTGAACGCGCAAACCATCTGGATTTCCAATCCGACTTGGCCTAACCACAACGCCATCGCCAAAGCGGTCGGCATCCAAGATAAACCTTATCGCTACTATGATGCCGCCAAACACGGTTTGGATTGGGACGGCATGATTAAAGACTTGAGCCAAGCGCAAAAAGGCGACATCGTCCTGCTGCACGGCTGCTGCCACAACCCTACCGGCATCGACCCTACGCCCGAACAATGGGAAACTTTGGCAAAACTTTCTGCCGAAAAAGGCTGGTTGCCATTGTTTGACTTTGCCTACCAAGGCTTCGGCAATGGTTTGGAAGAAGATGCCTACGGCTTGCGCGTGTTCTTGAAACACAATACAGAATTGCTGATTGCCAGCTCTTATTCCAAAAACTTCGGTATGTACAACGAGCGCGTCGGCGCGTTCACTTTGGTGGCCGAAGATGAAGAAACTGCAGCCCGCGCCCACAGCCAAGTCAAAACCATCATCCGTACCTTGTATTCCAACCCGGCTTCACACGGTGCGAACACCATTGCGCTGGTGTTGAAAAATGATGATTTGAAAGCACAATGGATTGCCGAACTTGATGAAATGCGCGGCCGCATCAAAGCCATGCGCCAAAAATTTGTTGAGTTGCTCAAAGCCAAAGGTGCAACCCAAGACTTTGATTTCATTATCGAACAAAACGGTATGTTCTCTTTCAGCGGTCTAACTCCCGAACAAGTCGACCGTTTGAAAAACGAGTTTGCTATTTATGCCGTCCGTTCCGGCCGTATTAATGTTGCAGGCATTACCGATGATAACATCGACTACCTGTGCGAAAGCATTGTGAAAGTCTTGTAATTGTCGAATTAAAGGCAAAGGCCGTCTGAATCATTCAGACGGCCTTTATTTTTGACTTGTAAGCTTATCCGGCAACTGTGTTCATCCCCCAATAAATCATAGCATAGCGCAGCAGTTTACCTGCAATCAGAATGATGGCGCAATGCAAGGCATTGAGCCTGAGCCAGCCTGCGGCAAGAGGGAGGGCATCGCCGATAATCGGCAGCCATGCAAACAACAACGGCCAAATCCCCCATCTTTGTATACGCGCCAATACTTTTTCAGACGGCCTTTTCTTGGCAGGAAACATTCTGCCCATGTAATACGAAACCATACTGCCCAAGCCATTCGCCAAACCGGCACACAAACATACGCCGAGGGCATGTTGCGGATATTGGTACACAAATGCGGCGTATGCCGCCTCGGATGTACCCGGAAGTAGTGTGGCCGAAGTGAAGGCAGAAGCAATCAGGGCAAGGTAAGCGTAAAGAAGGGGCATGTTTTGAGTTTCATCAAGTGATATTGTAAAAAAGAAATAGCAAGGTTTAAAAGGAGATTGTGCCTATATTTTTCAAAACATCAAAATATAAAACCAATATTATTAGTTTTTTTAAAATTAAACGGCTTAAAGGTGATGTAGTCAGATGTCGGAAAATAGTTTTCAAAGTAATGAAATATCAGTATGATACTATCGGCCGTTAATGAGTGTTAAGTTTAATGAACTACTTTCAGCTCATTTTGGCGAGTCTTAACAAAACGAAAGGCAAATTATGTCTGCGCATTCACAACAAAATCATACTCCTGCGCTGGTCGTCTTGACCACACTCTTCTTCATGATGGGTTTCATTACCTGCATGAACGATATTTTGATTCCGCATCTGAAAGATATTTTCACGCTAACCAATTTTCAGGCGATGCTGATTCAGTTCTGCTTCTTTACCGCCTATGCCATCATGTCGATTCCGATGGGTTTTCTCGTTGGTAAAATCGGCTATAAAAGCGGCGTCATCGGCGGCTTCTTGCTGACCGCCGTCGGATGCTTGTTGTTTTATCCTGCCGCAGACAGCCAATCTTACCCGACTTTCTTGGGCGCGCTCTTCATTCTTGCTTCGGGCGTAACCCTGTTGCAGGTTTCGGGTAATCCGTATGTGACCCTGCTGGCGAAACCGGGCAAAGAATCTGCAACGCTGACTTTGGTACAGGCATTCAATTCATTGGGAACGACTATTGCTCCGAAAATCGGTGCATTTCTCATTTTTACAGATGCAGCTCAGAAAGCCAGCAAAGCCGAGCAAATTGCTTCTGTCCAAATCCCTTATTTGGGTTTGGCGGGATTGTTGATCCTCCTCGCCGTCTTTGTGAAAATGATCCGCCTACCCGATGCACGTAAAATTGCCGTTGAGGAAAGCGAACACAACCACGACGACAAATACAGCGTGTGGCAATACAAACATCTTGTTTTCGGTGTGGTTGGCATTTTCTGCTACGTTGGCGCGGAAGTATCCATCGGCTCTTTCATGGTCAATATTTTGGGCTTCCTGAAAGGATTGAGTCATGCCGAAGGTGCAGATATGCTGACGTACTACTGGGGTGGTGCAATGTTCGGACGCTTCCTTGGTTCGGCAGTGATGACTCGAGTCGCGCCAAACCGCTACCTTGCCTTTAATGCCTCAGTTGCTACTGCTTTGCTCGTCATTGCCATCATGGTTGGTAAAGGTAATGCCGATGTCGCCATGTGGGCATTGATTGCCATAGGTTTTTTCAACTCCATCATGTTCCCGACCATCTTTTCGCTGGCAACCAAAAATCTTGGTAAATTCACCAATTCTGCTTCAGGTATTCTTTGTACTGCCATCGTTGGTGGCGCGCTGATTCCTTTATTGCAAGGTAAGATTGCTGATGATTTCGGTATGATGATTTCTTATGTTGCACCTGCCGTGTGCTACCTCTACATCGTCTTCTTTGCCCTCAAAGGTTATAAAGCCGACGAGTAAGCATGGTTTGAACAGAAGGCCGTCTGAAAACTTGGAAATCAGGTTTTCAGACGGCCTTTTTACTTTGTGGCATAATGATTTAAATGACAGGAGGAAAAAATGGCCAAAATCATTTTGCTGCATGGCTTGCACATGCATTCATGGGTAATGAAACCGCTGGCGTATTTGCTGGAACAAGAAGGTTTTGAAGTTGCACTGTTCGATTATTACAGCGTTTTACATTCGATGAACCGACATGTTGAAGATTTGGCGCGATGGATTGATGAGAACCATACTGATGAAACGCTACACTTTGTCGGCCATAGTTTGGGCGGGTTGGTCTTACGCAATTTTGCGGCGGCATATCCGGATAAAGTCAGCGGCCGTATCGTTACCATGGGGACGCCGCATCAAGGCAGCCGTGCCGCGCAACGTGTGTTCAATATGGGTTTGCAAAAGCCGGTATTGGGCGGCTCGTATAAAGGCGCATTGGACGGCAGCATGCCTGAATTGCCCGAGGGTGTTGAGTTGGGCAGTATTGCCGGTAATAAACCGTATGGACTGGGCCGTGTTTTAGGTTTGCATGGCGAACATGATGGTACGGTTTTGGTCAGCGAAACGCATTGTCCGAATATGCGCGATCATGTTGTTTTGCCTCTCAGCCATAGCGGTATGCTGTTTAACCGTAAAACGGTCGAGCAAGTGGTGGCATTTTTGCATGATGGATGTTTCAAAAAGCAATAAAATTTCATTTATTTAAATTTAAAAGTATTTAATGTTAATAATTTTATATATTTTAAAGAAAGTGTCACAGTTTTGCTGGGGCTGTTTTTATAAAATAACAGGCAGGCCGTCTGAAAATCGGGTTTCAGACGGCCTGTTATGCTAAAATCTGTTAAATACTTATTAAAAAGGCAAAGAACAATGTTTGCTTTCAAATCCTTACTTAATATGCCGCGCTTTGAGGCCATCGCTGTGGCTTTCGCTTTGGTGGCGGCAATGGGTTATACGATTATTTCGCTTGAATGGCTGCCGCATATGTCGATTGTGACAGCAATTGTGGTCTTGCTGTTGTACGGTTTGATGCGCGGCTTGAAATATCAAGATATGCAAAACGGTATGATAGGCGCGGTCGGGCAGGGCATGGGCGCGATTTATCTGTTTTTCTTTATCGGCCTGATGGTCAGCGCGCTGATGATGAGCGGTGCGATTCCGACGCTGATGTATTACGGTTTCGGATTGATTTCGCCGACTTATTTTTATTTCTCGGCGTTTGCGCTTTGCTCAATCATCGGTATTTCCATCGGCAGCAGTTTGACGACTTGTGCAACTGTCGGCGTGGCATTTATGGGTATGGCGGCTGCGTTTCATGCCGATATGGCGATGACGGCAGGCGCGATTGTATCGGGTGCGTTCTTTGGCGATAAAATGTCGCCGCTTTCCGATACGACCGGTATTTCCGCTTCGATTGTCGGCATTGATTTGTTCGAACACATCAAAAACATGATGTACACCACTGTGCCTGCATGGTTGATCAGTGCGGCGTTGATGTTGTGGCTCTTGCCCAATGTTGCCGCGCATGACATGAATAGTGTCGAAGCTTTCCGCGCGCAATTGGAAGCAACCGGTTTGGTGCATGCCTACTCGCTGATTCCGTTTGCCTTGCTGGTTGTCCTTGCCCTGATGCGCGTGAATGCCATTGTGGCTATGTTGTTTACCGTTATGGTGGCGCTGATTGTGACTTACTTCCACAGTACGCCTGATTTGAAACAGCTGGGCGCGTGGTTTTACAGCGGATACAAACTCGAAGGCGAAGCATTTAAAGACATTGCCCGTTTGATTTCTCGCGGCGGCTTGGAAAGCATGTTCTTTACGCAAACCATCGTGATACTCGGCATGAGTTTGGGCGGACTGTTGTTCAGCATTGGTGTGATTCCGTCTTTGCTGGAAGCCATTCGTGCGTTCCTGACCAATGCCGGACGCGCTACTTTCAGCGTCGCCATGACATCGGTCGGTGTCAACTTCCTGATTGGCGAGCAATATTTGAGTATCCTGCTTTCCGGCGAAACCTTTAAGCCGGTTTATGACAAGCTTGGTCTGCATTCGCGCAACCTTGCCCGTACGCTGGAAGATGCGGGTACGGTCATTAATCCGTTGGTGCCTTGGAGCGTCTGCGGCGTATTCATCAGCCATGCCTTGGGCGTGCCTGTTTGGGAATACTTGCCTTATGCCTTCTTCTGCTACTTGAGCTTGGCTCTGACGCTGGTGTTTGGTTGGACAGGGCTGACTTTGAGTAAGAAGTAAACCGCATTTAAAACAGCAATGCTTTTATCAAACAAGGCCGTCTGAAAACAATTTCAGACGGCCTTGTTTTACTTAAAGTAGCCGTATTAACATGATTTCACTATAATTGCTGCGCCAATAAAAAAATAATCTAAACAATGAACAAAAAAATCCGCCAAGAAATTTTCGAGCGTTTCCGCGCTGCCAATCCTCATCCGACTACCGAGTTAAATTTTAGCTCGCCGTTTGAGCTGCTTATCGCCGTTTTATTGTCCGCGCAGGCAACTGATGTCGGCGTGAACAAAGCGACTGCAAAACTCTTTCCCGTTGCCAATACGCCGCAAGCCATGTTGGATTTGGGGCTGGACGGCGTGATGGAATACACCAAAACCATAGGCCTTTACAAAACCAAATCCAAGCACATCATGCAGACTTGCCGTATTTTGCTGGAAAAATACAATGGCGAAGTGCCTGCCGACCGAGAGGCTTTGGAATCTTTGCCCGGTGTTGGCCGTAAAACAGCCAATGTGGTGTTGAATACTGCATTCGGGCAACCTGTTATGGCGGTCGATACCCATATTTTCCGTGTCTCCAACCGTACTAAAATCGCTCCGGGCAAGGATGTGCGCGAGGTCGAAGACAAATTGATGCGCTTTATTCCCAAAGAATTTTTGATGGATGCCCATCACTGGTTGATTTTGCATGGCCGCTATACGTGCAAGGCTTTAAAACCGCAATGCAGCAAATGTTTGATTAACGATTTGTGCGAATATCCGGCAAAAATGTAAATAAAAACATAAAAAAAGGCCGTCTGAATTTCAGACGGCCTTTGATTTGGCTACGATTAGTCGGCAACTGCCATCAGGCTAGCATTACCACCGGCAGCGGTAGTATTGATACTGCAAGAGATTTCTTCAAATACTTGCAGGATATCCAGACCTTGTTCGGAAGGCAGGATGCGGATGAGCGCACCGTCGCGGCCGGCCAACTCTTGTTTGCGCTCGCTGCTCAAAGGCTCGATGGCGGCAACATGGCTGATGCCTGCATTTTCAGGTTTGCTGTTGACTTGCAACAAACCGTCCAAATCGGCTGAGTAGGAAGCCAACGGGCTGTTTGGCTCAACAACGGTTTGAATGCCTGCGGCAGCCAGCTCGGTCAGGGCAGAGAAGGCTTGCAACAGAGTACCGCCGTGTACCCAAACGTGTTTCGGAGAGCGCCAGCTCAATGAGTTGCGTTCGCCGGTCGGGCCGACCAATACGGTTTCGGCTTTGCGCAGAGTGCGAACTCGTGCGTGACCCAAAGCTGCGGCTGCAGTTTTCTTCTCTTCTGCATTAAACGGCAGTTTGTGAACCAGAGTTTCCAAACGTTTGAGCGCGTCTTCGTCTGCTTGGCCGATACGGCTGAGGGTTGGGGCAACCCATTCAGGAGTACGAACCAGGCGTTGCAGATAGAATGGACCGCCCGCTTTAGGACCGGTACCGGACAAGCCGTGACCGCCGAAAGGTTGTACGCCGACAACGGCACCGACGATGTTGCGGTTAACGTAGATGTTACCGGCTTCGATGCGGTCGCGGACGTGTTCGACAGTACCTTCGATACGGCTGTGTACACCGCTGGTCAAAGCATAGCCTTTGGCGTTGATTTGGTCGATGAGTTGATCCAATTCGCTGGCACGATAGCGGACAACGTGCAATACAGGGCCGAACACTTCGCGTTGCAACTCGTTCAAGTTGTTCAATTCAAACAGGATTGGACGAACAAAAGTAGAGTTGTTGCTATCAACGTCGGCAGCAGTTTTGACTTCGTGGTAAGCCTTTGCTACGCCTTTCATTCGGTTGATGTGGGCCAACAGGTTTTGTTGGGCTTCAGCATCGATGACAGGGCCGATGTCTGTGGTCAGTTGGGTCGGTTTGCCGACAACCAATTCGTCCATTGCGCCTTTGATGATGTTGACCATTTTATCGGCAACATCTTCTTGAACGCACAAGATACGCAGAGCGGAACAACGTTGGCCTGCGCTGTCGAAGGCAGAGTTCAATACGTCGAGACAGACTTGTTCCGGCAGGGCGGTAGAGTCCACGATCATCGCGTTTTGACCACCGGTCTCGGCAATCAGGACAGGGTTGTCGTCGCGTTTGGACAGCGCTTTGTTAATCAGGCGCGCTACTTCGGTAGAACCGGTGAAGATCACGCCGCCGATGCGGGTATCGCCGGTCAAGGCAGAGCCGACATCGCCTGCGCCGAGTACGAGTTGCAGCGCAGAAGTCGGAATACCGGCTTGATGCATCAGGGAAACGGCGTAAGTAGCAATCAGGCTGGTTTGTTCGGCAGGTTTGGCGATAACGGTGTTACCGGCTGCTAAGGCGGCAACCACTTCGCCGGTAAAGATGGCCAATGGGAAGTTCCATGGGCTGATGGCAACGATTGCGCCGACAGCTTTGGCATCTTTAGGCAGGGTGTTTTCAGCTTCGTTGGCATAGTAGCGGCAGAAGTCAACGGCTTCGCGTACTTCGGCAACGGCGTTGTTCAGGGTTTTACCGGCTTCGCGGACAGCCAACATCATCAATGCAGGCGTGTGTTGTTCCAACAGGTCGGCAAAACGGCGCAGGCAGTCGGCGCGTTCTGAAGCAGGTTTGGCGCTCCACTCAGGCAGGGCGGCAACGGCCGCACCAATAGCTTCTTGAGCCAAGGCTGCATCGGCAAAGCTGACGGTACCGACAACATCGTTGTGGTCTGCAGGGTTGCGGACAGGTTGAGCTTCGCCTACATTGCGCGCTTCGCCATTGACGATAGAAGCAGCGTGGAAGTCTTCGGAAGAAGCTTGGTTGAGTTTTTCTTGCAGGTTTTGCAATACGGTTTCGTTGCTGAAATCTACGCCTTGAGAGTTCAGACGGTCTTTGCCATACAAATTGCGCGGCAGAGGCAGTGCCGGATGCAGATGGATGCCTTGTTCGGCGATGGTGTCGAACGGGCTCTTAATCAGGTGGTCGATGCTGATGTTTTCGTCAACGATTTGGTTCACGAAAGAAGAGTTCGCACCGTTTTCCAACAGGCGGCGTACCAAGTAGGCAAGCAGGGTTTCGTGTGTGCCGACCGGGGCATACACGCGTACGCGGCGGCCTAAGTTTTGCGGGCCGACCACTTGGTCGTACAGGGTTTCGCCCATGCCGTGCAGACATTGGTGTTCGAAGTCTTTGCCTTTACCCATTTGGTAGATTGCGCCCAAAGTGTAGGCGTTGTGGGTAGCAAATTGTGGGAACACGGCATCTTGCGCATCCAAGAGTTTGCGTGCGCAGGCGAGGTAGGAGATGTCGGTGTGGACTTTACGGGTGTAAGTCGGGTAGCCGTCCATGCCGTCTACTTGAGCCCATTTCACTTCGCTATCCCAGTATGCGCCTTTAACCAAACGGATCATCAGTTTTTGGTTGTTGCGGCGTGCCAGGTCGATCAGATAGTCGATAACGAACGGGCAACGTTTTTGGTAGGCCTGAACAACGAAACCGATACCTTTGTAGCCGGCCAAGTCAGGGTCGGAAACCAAAGCTTCCATCAAGTCCAAAGACAATTCGAGACGGTTGGCTTCTTCGGCGTCGATGTTGATACCGATATCGTATTTTTTACCCAAAAGGAACAATTCTTTCAGGCGTGGCAACAGTTCGCTCATAACGCGTTCGTGTTGGGCGCGTGAGTAGCGAGGGTGGATGGCGGAAAGTTTAACGGAAATACCGTTGCCTTCGTAAACGCCTTGGCCTGCGGCATCTTTACCGATGGCGTGAATGGCTTGAACGTAGTCGTTGTAGTAGCGGTTGGCATCTTCTTCGGTGTATGCGGCTTCACCCAACATATCGAAAGAGAAGCGGTAACCCATTTTCTCGCGCTCTTTACCGTTTTGCAGCGCTTCTTCAATGGTTTGACCGGTGACGAACTGTTTGCCCAGCAGTCGCATGGCGTAGTTAACGCCTTGACGGATCAGAGGCGCGCCGCCTTTGCTGATCAGACGGCTCAATGCAGAACTCATCTGTTTGTCGTTTGTTGCGGTCAGTTTACCGGTAATCAGCAGACCCCATGCGGCCGCGTTAACGAAAAGGGAAGGGCTGTTGTTCAAGTGGCTTTTCCAGTTGCCTTCAGAGATTTTGTCGGCAATCAGGCGGTCACGGGTGGCATTGTCCGGAATACGCAGCAGGGCTTCGGCCAGACACATCAGTGCAACACCTTCTTCACTGGAGAGGGAAAACTCGTGCATCAAGGCATCTACACCGCTGGCTTTGGTACGGCTAGCACGGACTTGGGTAACCAAACGACGGGCAAGCTCGGAAGCGGCGTTGCGCTCTTCGTCGGTCATCTGTGCACGTTGCAACATATCCTGTACGGCTTCGATTTCATCGCGGCGGTAGGCATCGGTTATCGCTTGGCGCAGAGGAGTTTGTGTTGGAAAAGCAAAGTTAAACATTATTTAAGTTCTCCAGAGGTTTTTTCATGATTTCAGACGGCCTGGATAGGATTGCTAAAACAGGTATTCTGAAGGATAGTAATATCGTAATAAATTTATGATGTGGATACAAGATGCATCCGCATAAATTGCTGTTTTTTCTGATAAGTATCAGATTATTTTGAGACAGTTTATGTCGTAAAAACGGCCTGCACGGAATCATGCAGGCCGTCTGAAAACACCTTATTTAGAGGCGCGGTATTCTGCGTCTGCTTTTTCAAAGCGTTCTTGCAATTCGCGTGAAGGTTTTTTGTCGATCAGGGACACCAAAACAATCACGAGTGTGCAAATGATAAAGCCGGGGACGATTTCATAGACAGTAGCGAAACCTGTTTCTTGTGCGGCCAAAGCAGGTTTTTTGATCCACTCGGCCCAAACCACTACAGTCAGCGCACCTGCAATCATGCCGGAGAGTGCGCCGTAGGCAGTAATGCGTTTCCACAGTACAGACAGGATAACAACCGGGCCGAATGCGGCACCAAAACCTGCCCATGCGTAAGCCACCAAGCCCAATACTTTGCTGTTAGGATCAGAAGCAATCAGGATGGAAATCACGGCAATCGCCAAAACCATCAGACGGCCGATCCATACCAACTCTGCTTGTTGTGCTTTTTTACGCAGGAAGCCTTTGTAGAAGTCTTCGGTAATCGCGCTGGAGCAAACCAACAATTGGCAAGACAGGGTGGACATTACGGCGGCGAGAATCGCACTCAAGATGATACCGGCGATCCAAGGGTTGAAGAGCAGGGTGGCCAAAGCGATGAAGATACGTTCGTGGTTGCCGTTCATTTCATCAACGTGGGCAGGGTTGGCACCGAAGTAAGCGATACCGAAGTAGCCGACAGCCACAGCACCAGCCATACACAGAATCATCCAAGTCATACCGATGCGGCGTGCGGAAACCAAGGATTTGGCACTTTCGGCAGCCATGAAGCGGGCCAAAATGTGCGGTTGGCCGAAATAGCCCAAGCCCCAAGCCGCGGTGGAGATAATGCCGATGACGGTCGTACCGGCAAACAGGCTGCCGTATTCTTTACCGGTAGAGGCAGCGACTTGTTGCATAGTGGCATTCATTTGATCTGCACCGCCCAAGCCCAAGTACACCATTACAGGGGTCAGGATCAATGCAAAAATCATCAAAGAAGCTTGCAGGGTATCGGTCCAGCTTACGGCCAAGAAACCGCCCAAGAAGGTATAGGCGATGGTTGCGCCGGCACCCAGCCACATGGCTTGAGTGTAAGACATACCGTGGAACAGACTTTGGAACAGGGTAGCACCGGCCACGATGCCTGAAGCACAGTAAATAGTGAAGAAGAACAAGATAATCAGTGCGGAAACCACTTTCATCAAGTGACCGCCGGCACCGAAGCGGTGGAAGAAGTAGTCAGGAAGCGTCAGTGCGTTGTTGGCGTATTCGGTATGCACGCGCAGGCGGCCTGCAACCAAAAGCCAGTTGAAGTATGCACCTACAATCAGACCAATGGCAATCCAAGCTTCATTCAAACCGCTCAGGTAAATGGCACCGGGCAAACCCATCAAAAGCCAACCTGACATATCGGAAGCGCCGGCAGACATCGCGGTCACGAACGGGCCCAAGCTGCGGCCGCCGAGGATGTAGTCGTCGAAGTTGCGGGTTGAAAAATAGGCGGCAAGGCCGATCAGTAGTACGGCGACCAAATAGATCGCGAAAGTGATATACATGGGATTCATGTACTTATTCCTCATCTAACTTTTAAAACGGGTTTGAAATTGCAAGCAATTCATACCCAAACTTTTTTCTAATAAAAATACAGCTTAAAAATCCTGTTTTTTGCGAGAGAGACAGGATAAATTATTTTCAAATACAATAAAATACGAAATCTTAATGCATTAAATTGTAAATAATTTAAACCAGCATACCGCAAAAAGTCGCTTTTGCAAAGCGAAGAACTCAGCCTTTATTCGAAATTGATGCCGCCTTTTGGCTAAGTCATTTAAAAACATAAAAATATATAAATTTTTATCGATGATGACGAAGGAAAGTGTGTGAAACTATCTTTCCTGATGTTTTTTGGGGATTAAAGAGAAAAAGTAATTAAACGACTTGGACTTTCAGACGGCCTTGTGCAGAAACCCCGTATCTGTGTCGGGCAGATACGGGGTTTTTAGAAAAAAGGCTACATCAAATAGAAAAATCGTCTTTTAGTAAGTGTTTGTAAGCAAAGAGATAAGAGGCTGCAACAAAGGATGATCCGCCCAGGACGTTGCCTAAGAAAACGGGAATCATGTTGTAGAAAAATTGACCCCAGCTGACATTTGCGCCCGCCCAAATGCCGGCCGGGATGATGAACATATTGGCGACAAAGTGTTGAAAGCCGATTAACACGAAGATCATAACCGGGAACCACATAGCCAAGATTCGTCCTGAAGTATGGCGTGCGCCGAAATAAAACCAGATGCCCATACACACCATCCAGTTACATGCGATGGCGGAAACGAATGCGCGGCCGAAGTCCATATTGACTTTGGCTTCGGCAATGGCAATGGTTTTCGCTGTGGCCGGTCCTTCGGCAAGGCCGACGTAGTGGCCGAGGAAATAGGCCATGGCTACGGCGCCTGCCAGATTGCCCAAGCTGACAATCAGCCAGTTGCGCACCAGTTTGTGGGTGCTGACTCGGCCGGTCAATCTGCCCAAAGCCATAATCATCATATTTCCTGTTGCCAACTCGCCGCCGCCGATTAAGATACAAATCAGTGCGATAGGGAACA
>CAUSHT010000005.1:0-24076 GCA_963531275.1 uncultured Neisseria sp. | reverse complement strand
GCGGCGGCGGCAACGATTTCATCAACGGCGGCGAAGGCAACGACCGTCTTTTCGGCGAAGCAGGCAATGACACCCTCAACGGTGAAGCAGGCAACGATGTGCTTGAAGGTGGCGAAGGCGACGATACCTACCTTTTCTCTGCCAAAAGCGAACAAGACACCATCATCGACGACCAAGGTCACAACAGCATCCGCTTCCATACCGACCTGAGCCTTAACGATTTAACCGTCGAAGTCCGAAACAACGAAACCGGCGGTCAAGACTGGCTGATTGCCGTGAAAAACAGCAATGCCGTTTTAACCATCCAAAACCAATACACGCAAAACGGTACAACGCCGGCAGTCTCCCAATTCATCATCGGCACACAAAAACTGGATGTAAACAGCTTTGCCAAATATTTTGACCTTTCCCTGACAGGTCATACTGAAAGCGGCCGGACCATCGATGGTAGCGACGGTAATGACCACCTGATCGGCACATCCGGCGACGATATTATCGACGGTAAAGCCGGTGCCGACATCATGGAAGGCAGGGACGGCAATGATACTTACTATGTTGATAACGCAAAAGACGTGGTGATCGAACAAGCTGGCGGCGGCGAAGACACCGTATTCAGCAGCATTTCATATACTGCCGCCACCCACGTTGAAAATGTTACCTTGACCGGCTCGGCCAATATTTTTGCCGCCGGCAACAACAGCAATAACATCCTGACCGGCAACGAAGGTCGCAACCGCCTCAATAGCGGACGCGGTGATGATACCGTTTACGGCATGGGCGGCAACGACAACCTCAACGGCGGCGACGGCAACGATTATCTGGATGGTGGCGACGGCAACGATGCCATCAACGGTGATGCAGGCGACGACATTTTGGTCGGCGGCAAGGGTAAAGACATTCTGAAAGGCGGAGCCGGAAACGATACCTATATCTACGGCGACAACGATACCATTATCGACAATCAAGGCATCAATACCCTCAAGTTTTCAGACGGCCTGAGCAATGCCAAGCTCAACCTGAAGACCATTCATAACGATGACGGCAGCCAAAGCTGGGAAATTACTTCGGAGCAAGGTTCAGCCCTGATTCAAAACCAAATTAGTGCTGATGGCAGTATTTCCATCGACCGTTTCCAGTTCAACGACCAAACCTACACTGCCGCGCAGTTCCAACAAGCCTTTCAAGCGCTGAAGGCCGAAACCATTAAATTTGTCGGCACTAACGGTGATGACATCTTGCATGGCAATGCAGGCAACAATGAAATCGACGGCAGCAACGACGGCCATGACACCCTCTATGGCCACGATGGCGATGACATCTTGCGCGAACACAGTGCAACCTATTACGGCAACGAACCCACTTCCGACGATAAACTCTATGGCGGTAACGGTAACGACAAACTCTATGCCCATGTAGGCGCAGACTTACTCGACGGCGGCGCAGACAATGATTATCTGGAAGGCGGCGAACACAACGATACCTATGTTTTCGGCAAAGGTTACGGTCACGACACCATTTTTGACTTCAACTTCGGTTTTGATAGCGAAGCAAGCCTACACAGACTCAACGCCAACGTCGTTAAATTTACCGGCGGCATTACCCTTGACGACCTTGAAATTACCGTTGAAAAAGGTTACGACAAAACCGGGATTGCCGACATGCCCGACAGCGACCAATTTGTATCCAATCCCCTGTTGGATGGCGATACTTGGCATATCCGCATTAAAGGCACAGACGATGTTTTAACCATCAAAAACCAAAGCGGTATTTATGGTGCGATTTCCGAATTTCAGTTTGACGGCAATACCTCATACAGCACAGGCGAGCTGATCAACCACTTCAAACTGTCTATCCCGCACATGATCGGCAACGCAAACATCGTCCAATACACCGGCCAACCCGTTGAAGAACTCAACCGAGATGTGTACAACAACTTCAACCACACCATCCACGCCGATAGCGACAACAGCGATTTAGATTTGTCGCGTTACACTTCTGTTGTCGAATACAGGGGCAATCGCAGCGATGAAACCATTACTTTGGGCCGAGGCATCAACATTGTCGATACGGCCGGCGGTAACGATACCATTACCGACCCGGGTGCCGAAAACACCGTTATCATGTTTGGCAGAAACAGCGGCAACGACACCTTCAATCCGTATGGTGGCAGCGATACCCAAGTCCTTTTCAAAGAAGGGCTTACGCTGAAAGATTTACAGTTGAAAACCGGCGATGATTGGGTTTTAACCATCAAAGATACAGGCGACACCCTGACCATCCATGACATTGCCAACAATAATGTTGACAGCTTTGTATTCGGAAACGGTAAGAGCTACACCGCCGACGAAATCAGCAAAGCACTGATTACTGAAAATACACAAAACAACGGTATCCTGTAAAACTCAAAGGCCGTCTGAAACCTTAATTCAGACGGCCTTAGTCCTTTGCTGATTTATTTATCGTTCTGCTATATAATTATTCTCATTCGAATTCACAAGAAAGAATAAAAATGGATGCCTTAAATCTCCTCACCACGCGTCGCTCTTCCAAAAAACTGACTGCTCCGGCACCCAATGCCGAGCAACTGGAACAAATGCTGCAAGCGGCAACACAAGTTCCTGATCACGGCAATATGCGCCCTTATCGCTTTACTGTGATTCAAAGCGAGGCCGGTTTACAACGTTTCCGCGAGTTGTTGAGCAAGACCGTTACCGAACTCAACTTCGGCAATGATGCCATGAAAAAAGCCGAACGCGTCGGTAACATGGCACCTATGATTATCGGCGTTACATTTACGCCGAACCGTGAAGTGGCAAAACCCAAACCTGAATGGGAGCAAATGCTGACGGCCGGCTGCGCCGCCTATGCTTTACAACTGGCTGCTTCTGCTCAAGGCTTCGACAATGTTTGGATTACGGGCATGTGGGTCAACAGCCCATTGTTGCGCGAAGCATTTGAGTGTGCCGACAAAGACAAAATCATCGGCCTGATGATGATTGGTTCGCCAACCGAAGAAGGAAGCGGCCCGAAAAATACCAGCTTGGAATGTTTTACAACTTATTGGTAAAGCCTGAAAACACTCAGGCCGTCTGAAAACCTAATCTAATGGTTTTTCAGACGGCCTTTTTATATCTATTATCGAAGCATCAAGCCGGATACATGAACGCTTCAATTTCTTCTAAAGAAATATCCGCCGTCGCGCCATGGCGCGAGGCCACCAATGCACCCAACGCACAAGCAAAAGCAATAGCTTCATGAGGAGGCGCATTATTCAGCAGTTTGTAAGTCAAGCCGCCAAGGAAGCTGTCGCCCGAGCCGACAGTATCCACCACTTTGACGCGGAAACCGCAATGGCGGTATAACTCGCCATCCTTATACAAAACCGCGCCATGGCTGCCCAAAGTCACGCAAAGGATTTTGACGCCGGTCAGCTCAACGAGGTAGCCGATATTTTGCTCGATACTGTGATAAGGAGAGCCATAAGCCGCAGCCAATTCATACAACTCATCATCATTGAGTTTGACCATATCGGACTGTTTCATGGTCTCCAACAAGCGGTCAATATCGTAATGGGACTTACGCAGATTAACGTCAAAAATTTTGAATTTGGCGTCTTTCAGCAAAACAGCCAAGCTTTTACGCGAAACTTCATCACGGGTAGCCAAGCTGCCAAAAACGAAAGCATCGGATGCTGCCACACGTTTGATTGCCGCATCATCAACCGCAATCCTGTCCCACGCGCAAGGGTAAACAATCTCATAAGACGCACTGCCATACTTGTCCAAGTGTACTTTCACCAAGCTGGTCGCACATTCATGGCAAACCTGCAAATAATCAGTATTGACGTTTTTACTTTGAATCTGGCGTAGCAATTCTTCGCCATCGGCATCATCGCCACGACGGCTGATGATGGCAGTATCGATACCCAAAGACTGCAAACGAACGGTAACATTCAGGGGTGCACCACCCAATACCTTTCCGTTTGGAAAATCGTCCCACAGCACTTCGCCGAAACTGGTTACTTTCATTCTTGGCCTTCCTTTTTTGAGGTTGATTGGCAGGGTCTGCACACCCGACAGATTTTTTGCAAATCATGTACTTGTAGTAAAATTCCAGTATCGGGGGCAAAAGTATTATGTTTTAAAATATTGGGACTGACAAGCAATTAAGGGGACATCAGACAATAAACTTGATTCATCACAAAATTATATTGTTCCTATTTTTTTCTTTTTCTTTCACATTTATCCCCTCCTATTTCATTAAAACAAAACATTCTGAAATTTAAATACACAAGGCCGTCTGAAAACTGATTCAATCAATTTTCAGACGGCCTTTATCGAATTATTGCAGCAATTAAACTACAACTTCTTCTTTTTTCTTCACTTCTTTGGCAATGTTCTCACGACTCAAGCCAAACATCAGCAAGAGCGGGCTGGCAACCAATACGGAAGAGTAAATACCGAACACGATACCGATGGTCAGCGCCATAGAGAAACCGTGCAAGGCTGCACCGCCGAACACCAGCATAGAAACAACCATTGCCTCGGTCGAACCGTGGGTAATGATGGTACGGCTCATGGTTGCAGTAATCGCGTTGTCGATAACTTCCGGCACAGAGTGGCCGCGCATATGCGGCTTACGGAAGTTTTCACGAATACGGTCAAATACAACCACAGATTCGTTCACGGAATAACCCAAAACTGCCAAAATACCTGCCAAAACAGTCAGAGAAAATTCCCATTGGAAGAAGGCGAAACAGCCGAGAATAATCACGATATCGTGCATATTCGCAATAATCGCGGATACTGCAAAACGCCACTCAAAACGCATGGACAAGTAAATAATAATACCTGCCACCACGAAGCCCAATGCCATCAAACCATTGGTAACCAATTCTTCACCAACCTGAGGGCCGATAAATTCGACTTGGCGCAAGGTAACGTCAGGATTGTCTTTTTTCAGCAAATCCATCACTTGGTTGGACAGCTGGGCAGACGTTACACCTTCTTTGTTCGGCAGGCGAATCATGATGTGTTTGTTCGTACCCAATGCCTGAACCTGTACATCACCCATTTTCAGCGTATCGAGGCGTTCGCGCGTTTTATTCACATCCACGCCCTGCTGATATTGGACTTCCATAACCGTACCGCCGGTAAATTCGACGGAGAAATTCAGGCCTTTGGTTACCAAAAAGAACACGGCAGCGATAAACGTAACCAACGAAATAAAGGTCGTCAGTTTGCCGTAGCTCATAAACGGAATATCGCGTTTGATTTTAAATAATTCCATGTTTTACTCCTTGCCTTCTGCCATTTCAGCTTTCGGCTTCCATACCGCACCAATGGAAATATTCCGCAATTTGCGACGGCGGCCGTACCACAGGTTGACCAAAGCACGGAACACGACCACAGATGAATACATCGAGGTCAGAATACCGATACAGTGTACAACGGCAAAACCGCGTACAGGACCGGAACCGAATACCAACAAAGCAATACCGGCAATCAGAGAGGTCAAGTTAGAGTCGACAATGGTTGCCCAAGCATGTTGGAAACCCAGATTGATTGCCTGCTGCGGTGCGACACCGGCACGCAATTCCTCACGGATACGTTCATTAATCAACACGTTGGAGTCAATCGCCATACCCAAGGTCAAGGCCAAGGCGGCAATACCCGGCAAGGTCAGCGTTGCCTGCATGGCAGACAAAATACCCACCAAAAACAAGATATTGGTACTCAAGGCAATGGTAGAGAAGAAACCCATCAAGCGGTAGTAAATCACCATGAATGCAGCAACAGCAGCGAAGCCCCACAAGGTAGAGTGGAAACCTTTTTCAATGTTTTCTTTACCCAAAGACGGGCCGATGGTACGTTCTTCGACAATCTGCATCGGCGCGGCCAGCGAACCGGCGCGCAGCAACAATGAAGTATCGTTGGCTTCGGCTGTCGTCATGCTGCCGGAAATCTCCACGCGGCCGCCGGTAATGGCGGCACGGATTACAGGCGCGGTAACGACTTCGGATTTACCTTGGTCGATCAACACCATAGCCATACGTTTACCCACATTGGCCGAAGTCAATTCGCCAAAAATGCTGCCGCCCGCACTATCCAGGCTCAGGCTCACGGCAGGCGCGCCCATTTGGTCAAAGCTAGGTTGCGCGTCGTTGATGTTGTCGCCGGTCAGTTCAACTTGTTTGTTGACCAAAATAGTTTCCGGATGATCACCACCGCTTGACAGTAACTCATAACCAGTCGGCACATTACCGTTTAAGGCTTCTTGCAGTTTAATCGGATCGTCTTCCACCATGCGCACTTCCAAAGTCGCGGTACGACCGATAATGTCTTTTGCTTTGGCAGTATCTTGCACACCCGGCAGCTGTACGACAATGCGGTCAAGACCGGATTGCTGGATAACCGGCTCTGCCACACCCAATTCGTTCACACGGTTGTGCAAAGTGTTGATGTTTTGCTTAACCGCATCAGAGCGTACTTTATTGATTACCTCTTCAGACAGAGTCAGCACGATATTGTTGCCGTCTGCAAGCAAAGTGGCTTCAGGGAACATTTTTTGCAACTGAGGCAAGGCCTTTTGTACATCGGCAGCATCTTGCAGAGGCACGGTCAGACCGTTTTCAGTATGATGCACCGTACCGGTACGGATTTTTTCGCGACGCAATTCGCGGCGGATGTCGCCGGCGTAACGTTCAAACGTTTTCTGCATCGCGGCTTTCATGTCCACCTGCATGGTGAAATGCACGCCGCCGCGCAAGTCCAGACCCAAGAACATCGGATTGGCTTTAATTTTCGCCATCCACTCAGGACTGTCCGCCAAAAGGTTGAGCGCAGTAATATAACCTTCGCCCAAAGTATTTTCGATGACATCACGCGCTTTCAATTGCGTTTCAGTATCCTTAAAACGCACTTTCAGCGAGTTATCAACGATAAACATACCATCAGTCTGAATACCTGCGCTTTGCAATGCAGAAGACACTTTAGACTGGGTTTGCTCATTGATAACGATGGCTTGTCGGTTGGTCGATACCTGTACGGCAGGCGTTTCACCGAAAAGGTTGGGCAGCGAGTAAACAGCCGCAACCACAATCGTGAACGCAATCAGCAGGTATTTCCATAAAGGATAACGGTTCATGGTAAACCTTTGCTTTATTTATAAAGGCAAACAGCCGCACTCGGAAAATGAGGCGGCTTTTCGCAAAAAAACGGATTATTCGGCTTTCGCGGCAATCGCGTTGCGTTCCACTTCTACTTCGATTCTCGCACCTTGGCCGATGTCGACAGTGTAGAATTGCTCGCCGACTTTGGTCACACGGCCTTTGAAACCTGCAGCCAAAACGACTTTATCGCCTACTTTCAAAGCAGCCAGCATAGCTTGGTGTGCTTTGAATTTCTTTTGTTGAGGACGCATAATCAGGAAGTAAAACACCACCATAATCAGCAGTAAAGGGGCAAATTGAGCCACAGCTTGATTCATAATATATCCGTTCTTTTGAGTTTTAAGATAAAGTAAAAAACTGCATACAGCCCAAAACGCAGTTGGTCGGACTGTAAAATTGAGCTATTCTAAAGGCCGTCTGAAAAATTTCCAAGCATTTCCGTATTTATTAACCATATTTAGCAGTCCGTGCGACTCGTTCGATACACACTTTCCATGCTTAAAAAAATCATTTGGCGCGTGCGTACCCTACTGCGTCGATTACTTGGCAAAAATGCCCGCACCGTATGGATTTCCCATCCGATATTTCTGCAGCACCAGCCGGGCACCAACCACCCCGACAAGCCAGAACGCATCAGTGCCATTCAAGCTGCCTTAAAAAAGGAAGGCATTTGGCGTCATCTGCAAACTGCTGAAGCACCCGAAATCAAAGATGCGCAACTGGCATTGGTCCACTCACGCAATTATCTGCACGAATTGGAGGCCGCCCAGCCGCTCCCCGGCAAAATCCACCGCATCGATGACGATACGGTCATCTGCCACGACTCCCTTCAGGCAGCCCGTTTTGCAGCCGGAGCCGTTGTCAAAGCAGTCGATATGGTGATGAACAAAAAAGCCTGGCATGCTTTTTGCGCCATCCGCCCACCCGGCCACCATGCCCATAGCAACAGCGCCAGCGGATTCTGCCTCGTCAACAACACCGCCGCAGGCGTGATGCACGCCATTGCCCAATACCGCCTGCAACGCATCGCCGTCATCGATTTCGACGTCCACTTCGGCGACGGTACGGCGGAGATTCTCCAAGATGATCCGCGCGTGATGTTTTTCAACCTGTTTGAAACCGACATCTTCCCCTTCCCGGAGGCGGAACAATACGCCGGCAGCAAAAATATGCTGCATACGCCCCTCAAACCGGGCACAGGCAGCCGTATCTTCCGTACGACCATCCGCGAACAATGGCTGCCCAAGCTGGAAGCTTTCCGTCCCGAGTTGGTATTGCTTTCAGCAGGTTTTGACGGGCATAAACAAGACGAAACAGGCCGTCTGAACCTGCATGAAGCCGACTTTGCCTGGCTGACACACAAAATCGTCCAAGCAACGGCAAGCTGTCAAGGACGTGTCGTTTCCGTACTGGAAGGCGGCTATACCTTGGAATCCATGTCCAAATCCGCCGCCGCCCACATCCGCGTATTGGCGGGCTTAAGCAAGGCCGACTACGTCATCGCCTACCAAAAGCATCTGAAGCGCGGTAAAAGTAACAATCCTACACCATAACGCATTCAAACTATTGCCCCAGGCCGTCTGAAAACAGATTATCCATTTCAGACGGCCTTTTCTTCATTTACAAACCTTAATTTGAGCCAAGACAAACCATTTCCATATTATCAGTAGTAAAATAACAAAAATAAAACGTACAAATAAAAATAGTTCACACACCTCACTGCTACCCTTTCCCCAATTGACCGTCTTTTCAGACGGCCTCCATTTAAAAAAAGGAGCGTTACAATGAAAGCAGCACGTTTTTACAATAAAGGCGACATCCGCATCGAAGACATTCCCGAGCCAACCGTCGCTCCGGGTACTGTCGGCATCAATGTTGCGTGGTGCGGTATCTGCGGTACCGACCTGCACGAATTCATGGAAGGCCCGATTTTCATTCCGCCTTGCGGCCATCCACACCCAATCTCAGGCGAATCTGCGCCGGTCACCATGGGCCACGAATTTTCCGGCGTGGTTTATGCCGTCGGCGAAGGCGTGGACGACATCAAAGTCGGCCAACACGTTGTTGTCGAACCCTACATCATCCGCGACGACGTACCGACCGGCGAAGGCAGCAACTACCACCTCTCCAAAGACATGAACTTCATCGGCTTGGGCGGCTGCGGTGGCGGCTTGTCTGAAAAAATCGCCGTTAAACGCCGTTGGGTACACCCTATTTCCGACAAAATCCCATTAGACCAAGCTGCTTTGATTGAGCCTCTGTCTGTCGGCCACCATGCTTATGTACGCAGTGGCGCGAAAGAAGGCGACGTCGCATTGGTCGGCGGCGCAGGCCCAATCGGTTTGCTGTTGGCTGCCGTACTGAAAGCCAAAGGCATCAAAGTCATCATCACCGAATTGAGCAAAGCGCGCAAAGACAAAGCACGCGAAGCCGGCGTGGCCGACTACATCCTCGACCCATCCGAAGTCGATGTCGTCGAAGAAGTGAAAAAACTGACCAACGGCGAAGGCGTGGACGTCGCATTCGAATGCACCAGCGTCAACAAAGTGCTGGACACCATGGTCGAAGCATGCCGTCCGACTGCGAAAGTTGTCATCGTATCCATTTGGAGCCACCCCGCCACCATCAACGTCCACAGCGTCGTGATGAAAGAGCTGGACGTGCGCGGCACCATCGCCTACTGCAACGACCACGCCGAAACCATCAAATTGGTTGAAGAAGGCAAAATCAACCTTGAGCCTTTCATCACCCAACGCATCAAACTGGACGAATTGATTTCCGAAGGCTTCGAGCGCTTGATCCACAACAATGAATCCGCAGTAAAAATCATTGTTAATCCTAATCTTTAATCCTAAGGTTTAAAGAATAAGCAGGCCGTCTGAAACTTTTCAGACGGCCTGTGTACTTGAAAAATTCCCGAATGGCCCAATTCTCTATCAACCATTCACTTATCAGGAGCAAAATCTTATGAACCCAAAATATGCCCCACTCTTTCAAACATACACCCTCAATAACGGCGTAACCATCAAAAACCGCCTTGTCGTCGCCCCCATGACCCATTCAGGCTCACAAACCGACGGTTTGATCAGCGACCAAGAGCGTACCTTCCTCAGCAACCGCGCAGGCGATATGGGCATGTTTATCACTGCCGCCACTTTGGTTCAAAAAGACGGCAAAGCCTTTCACGGCCAACCTGAAGCCACAGGCGAACACTGCCTCGACAGCCTGAAAGAAACCGCACAAATCCTGCAACAACAAGGCGCAAAAGCGATTTTGCAAATTCATCACGGCGGTTCCAAAGCCATTGATGAGCTTTTGGACGGGCTCGACAAAATCAGCGCTTCCGCCAGCGAAGCCGAACACGCACGCGAAGCGACCGCAGCAGAAGTCGAAGCACTCATCGCCTCTTATGCGCAAGCCGCCGATTTGGCGCTTCGTGCCGGTTTTGACGGCGTGGAAATCCACGGTGCCAATGCCTATCTGATCCAACAGTTTTACTCTGCCCAAAGCAACCGCCGCAACGACCAATGGGGCGGCAGCTTGGAAAACAGAATGCGCTTCCCGCTGGCCGTTATCGATGCCGTGGTTGCCATCCGTGAAAAACACCAGCGCGACGACTTCATTATCGGCTACCGCTTCTCCCCTGAAGAACCGGGCGATGACGGCTTAACCATGACCGAAACCGGCGCACTGATTGACGCATTGGTACAAAAACCGCTGCAATATCTGCACGTTTCCCTGTGGGAATTTGATAAAAAAATCCGTCGCGGCGGCGATACCGCCCAAACCCGTATGCAGTTCATCCACGAACGCATCAACGGCAAACTGCCGCTTATCGGCGTGGGCAACCTGTTTACCGCCGACCAAATTTTGGCCGCCTATGAAACCGGCTGGGCAGAATTTATCGCATTGGGCAAAACCGTGATGATTAATCCGCACATCGCCACGCAAATCCGTGAAGGCCGCGAAGATGAAATCGAAACGCAACTCGATCCGACGCGCGCCGACCATTACGGTTTGCCCGACATCCTGTGGGAATTTTCCGCCAGCGGTACCCAATCTTGGCTGCCGCCGGTAATGTTTGTTTGAACAATTCAGCCGCCTACCCATTTTTTGAGCGGGGTAGGGGATGAAATTACCGTTACAGCTAAAGAGGCCGTCTGAAAAACGTTTTCAGACGGCCTTTGCTCCGCCCAATCATTGAATAAACAGGCATTTTTTTGTACAATCTCCGCCATCTCAAATATCACTCAGGCCGTCTGAAAAAACGGCCTGAACCTTTTTGCAAAGAAAACCATGTCCCAAGAAATCCTCGACCAAGTGCGCCGCCGCCGCACGTTTGCCATCATCTCCCACCCCGACGCGGGTAAAACCACGCTGACCGAAAAACTCTTGCTGTTTTCAGGCGCGATTCAGAGCGCGGGTACGGTAAAAGGCAAGAAAACCGGCAAATTCGCCACCTCCGACTGGATGGAAATCGAGAAGCAGCGCGGCATTTCCGTGGCATCAAGCGTAATGCAGTTCGACTACAAAGACCACACCGTCAACCTCTTGGACACGCCGGGACACCAAGACTTCTCCGAAGACACCTACCGCGTTTTGACCGCCGTGGACAGCGCGTTGATGGTCATCGACGCGGCAAAAGGCGTGGAAGCGCAAACCATCAAACTCTTGAACGTCTGCCGCCTGCGCAATACGCCGATTGTTACGTTCATGAACAAATACGACCGCGAAGTGCGCGATTCTTTGGAATTGCTGGACGAAGTGGAAAATATTTTAAAAATCCGCTGCGCGCCCGTTACCTGGCCGATCGGCATGGGCAAAAACTTCAAGGGCGTGTACCACATCCTGAACGACGAAATCTATCTCTTTGAAGCCGGCGGCGAACGCCTGCCGCACGAGTTCGACATCATCAAAGGCATCGACAATCCTGAATTGGAACAACGCTTTCCGCTGGAAATCCAGCAGTTGCGCGACGAAATCGAATTGGTGCAGGCTGCTTCCAACGAGTTTAATCTCGACGAATTCCTCGCCGGCGAACTCACGCCCGTGTTCTTCGGCTCGGCGATTAACAACTTCGGTATTCAGGAAATCCTCAATTCATTGATTGACTGGGCGCCCGCGCCGAAACCGCGCGACGCGACCGTACGCATGGTCGAGCCGGACGAGCCGAAATTTTCCGGATTTATCTTCAAAATCCAAGCCAATATGGACCCGAAACACCGCGACCGCATCGCCTTCTTGCGTGTCTGCTCCGGCAAATTCGAGCGCGGCATGAAGATGAAACACCTGCGCATCAACCGCGAAATCGCCGCCTCCAGCGTGGTAACCTTCATGTCGCACGACCGCGAGCTGGTGGAAGAAGCCTACGCCGGCGACATCATCGGTATCCCGAACCACGGCAACATCCAAATCGGCGACAGCTTCTCCGAAGGCGAACAACTGGCGTTCACCGGCATCCCCTTCTTCGCGCCCGAACTGTTCCGCAGCGTACGCATCAAAAACCCGCTGAAAATCAAGCAACTGCAAAAAGGTTTGCAACAGCTCGGCGAAGAAGGCGCGGTTCAGGTCTTCAAACCGATGAGCGGCGCAGATTTGATTTTGGGCGCGGTCGGCGTGTTGCAGTTTGAAGTCGTTACCTCGCGCCTCGCCAACGAATACGGCGTGGAAGCCGTGTTCGACAGCGCATCCATCTGGTCGGCACGCTGGGTATCGTGTGAAGACAAGAAAAAGCTGGCGGAGTTTGAAAAAGCCAATGCAGGCAACCTTTCGATAGACGCAGGCGGCAACCTCGCCTACCTCGCGCCTAACCGCGTAAACTTAAATCTGACGCAAGAACGCTGGCCGGACATCGTGTTCCACGAAACACGCGAGCATTCGGTTAAACTGTAAAACAAAAAGGCCGTCTGAAACTTTCAGACGGCCTTTTTTTCATTCGATATCAACCCAATAAATCCCAAGCAAACTTTCCAATGGTCAGGCACAGCAGCAACATAAACCCGTAACGCAGCAGCTTGGTTCCGCCGCGTATTGCCAAGCGCGCGCCGACCACGCCGCCGCACAAATTCGCCACCGCCAACGGTATCGCCCATGCCCACACAACATGGCCTTGCGGGATAAAAAACGTCAGCGCGGCAAGATTGGTAGTCGAATTGATGACCTTTGCTGAAGCGTTCGCCGCTAAAAAATCATAGCCGTAAAAGCGGACGAACACAAAAGCCAGCAGGCTGCCCGTCCCCGGCCCGAACACGCCGTCGTAAAACCCGATTAACGCGCCGAAAAATAAGCCCCATAAAGTTTCGCGGCGCGTCAGCTTTTCAGTGCGCACCGTCTGCCCCAAGTCTTTTTTCAAAAAAGTGTACAGACACATGGCAATCATGATGACCAACATCGTCGGTTTCATGTATTGCACGGGGAAATACACCACCGTTTTCGCGCCCAAATATGAAGCGGCAAATGCCAGCACCGCGGCAGGCAGCAGCATTTTCCATGGCACAGGGATTCGGCGCAGATATTGCCCTGTCGCAGTCAAAGTGCCGCAGCAGGAAGCAAATTTATTGACACCCATCACCGAGGCCACAGGCGTAGCGTTTGGCAATAGGTTGAACAATCCGGGAATCTGCAACAGCCCGCCGCCGCCAACGGCCGCATCCATCAGCCCGGCGGCAAAGCCGACCAATACCAGATAATAAAAAAACGAATCTGCAAGCATAATGTCCATCTCTAAAAAGCAAAGCGATTTTGCGCGTGTTTGCCTGTCCTGACAACCTACAAGGCCGTCTGAAAAACAAAAGAGCAATATCCTGTTTTCAGACGGCCTTTCTTTTTAAATTCAGCTACTCAAATTGCGGCTTGAAAATTTTTCTATTAAAATGCCGCCCCCTGTCTTTCCCAAACACAACATATTATGGAACATTCCACCCCGACCAAACACACGCCCCGCGACCGAATGGGCATCTTCGCGCATTTCATCTTCGCCAGCCGCTGGCTGCAACTGCCGATTTATCTGGGCTTGATTGTCGCCCAAGGCATTTACGCCTACAAATTCCTCAAATCCTTATGGCATTTGGTCACCAATCTCGGCATCATGGACGAAAACACCATCATGATGGCCGTGTTGAACCTGATTGACGTTGTGATGATTGCCAATCTGCTGACCATGGTCATTGTCGGCGGCTACGAAACCTTCGTTTCCCGCCTCCACGTTAACGAACACCCCGACCAGCCCGAATGGCTCAGCCATGTTAACGCATCGGTTTTGAAGGTTAAGCTGTCGATGTCCATCATCAGCATTTCCTCCATCCATCTGCTGCAAACCTTCCTCAACGCCGCCAACCTGACCGAAAAACAAATCATGTGGCAGTGCATTACCCACATCTGCTTCCTGATTTCCGCCCTCGCCATGGCGTTAACGGACAAAATCGTGTACGGCACGACACATAAAGCGCATTGATAATAAAAGGCAATCAAAAGGCCGTCTGAAATGTTTCAGACGGCCTTTTATTATTTGGCAATGTTTACCGGCTTATTGCTGACGCTTGTCCCACCAGGCAAACAAATTGCCCAAAACCGTTCCCGATACGGAATGCCAAACGCAGGCAACGGCGGCGGCAACGGCAGACTCGGCATTGCCGGGGAAAAATTTGGCGCTCAAACCGGTGGCAAGTCCGGCATTTTGTACGCCGACTTCGATGGCAAGGGTGCGTTTTTTAGCAGTATTCATGCCGGTTAACGCGCCGCTGTAATAGCCGAGGATGTAGCCGCCGATGTTGTGTGCGGCGATGGCAAGTATCATGACCAAGGCGGATTCGGCGAAGCGGTGACCGTGGACGGCCGCAACGCCGCCGACAATACACGCGAATGCGGCAACGGCAACAGCCGGCATAATCGCGCGCACGTCTTCAAACCAGTGTTTTTTGTGCAGCAAAATATTGGCTACCGAACCAATGACAACAGGCAAAAGCGTTACAAGCAGCATAAATTTGAACATGCCCCAGCCGTCCATTTCGACGGTTTGTCCGACCAAATAAGTCATCCACAACGGCGTCATCACAGGCGCGAGGACGGTGGAAACCGTGGTCATGCCGACCGAAAAGGCCACATCGCCTTTAGCCAAAAAACTCATGATATTGGACGAAACGCCGCCCGGGCAGGTGCCGACCAAAACCAAACCCAGTGTCAATCCGGGCGAAAGGTCAAAGGCTTTGGCAATGCCGATGGCGAGCAAGGGCATAATCGTATATTGGGCGATTGCACCGATAAAAATATCGAGCGGACGTTGCGCCAGAATTTGATAATCTTCTTTGCCTAAAGTCATGCCCATACCGAGCATAATGATGCCGAGTACAACGACTTGCGTATCGCCTTTTACCCATGAAAACGTAGCAGGTTCGATAAAGGCGATGATGGAGGCAAGGACGATAATCAGGGCGGTGAAGCGGGTCATTTGCCGACTGACTGAGGTCAGAAAGTTCATGTTTTTACTCCTTTGTATGTTCTTATCATGACAATAATTGCCATAAGTTAACAGATATTAACTTATTCATATAACTCTGACAATGAAAATAGAAAAACTGTCATTTCATCAAATTAAACATAAAATATAACGACAATCGTAGCTTATAAGTATCAAGTAGTCTTTGCAGCCAGAAAAATAGTGATGTCTTAATGTTTTAAATGCCTCCAATTTAATTTTGCAAAAGACCAAAGCGATACAGGGAAGTTAAATTACAACAACTTAAAAGGAAATAAAAAATGAATTTAAAAGAGCAGGTTGAGTTGTTATTATCTCAGCAGAAACATCCTGAAATAATAAAGAAAAATTTAGATGACCAAAAACTTACCCATGATGTTTTATTATCTTTGGGCGTAAGACCTGATAGTGAATTTTATGAGCTTTATACCAAATATTTTTTAGGATCACTAATTGGTAGCTATAGTGAACTTGTTGATCCATGTTCACCTGACAGCTTTGATGGAGCAATCATGGCTCATGAGTATTGGGATATCCCAAAAAATTATATTCTCTTTACAACCGGGGAAGGAGAAGGGGGTTATTTTTACAATACTGAAGATAATAGCGTTTGGGATTGTGGCTTGGGTGAGCAACACTTGCTAGGTACAGATCAGCTAAGGCATTGGAGTAGCTTTTACAAATTTATGGTTTGGTATTTGACGCCCGATGAATCATAATGGCACTTTGAAAGACTATTAAGTCCTGTCCAGCTTTTTTCAAATTCAAAGATATTTGTTAGATTTTCCACTCAATCTACACCTGTTTTAATACAGATTTGGGATTTGCAACAAATTTCAAAAGCAAAACAGTAGCATTAAGGCCGTCTGAAACTTTTCAGACGGCCTTGTTTTATCCGTTCGTTATCGACTTATTCGATATTTTGAACCTGTTCGCGCATTTGTTCGATTAAGACTTTCAGTTCAACCGACGCTTGTGTGCATTCGGCGGCGATGGCCTTGCTGCCCAAGGTATTGGCTTCACGGTTCAACTCTTGCATCAGAAAATCCAAACGTTTGCCTACGCTGCCCTTGCCTTCGGTAACGATGCGGCGCACTTCGGCGATATGGGTGCGCAAACGGCTGAATTCCTCATCCACATCAGATTTTTGGATGAATAAAGCAAATTCTTGTTGCAAACGGTCGTTGTCGATATTGCCGACGACTTCGGCCAAACGGGCTTTGACTTTGTCCATATGCGCCTGCAGCAGGCTGGGGAACAATTCGCTCAAAGCGTCCACAATCTCTTCCATGCCGTCCAGACGTTGCAGCAGGTGTTCGCCCAGTTTTTTGCCTTCACGTTTGCGGGCGGCTGCAAACTCTTTCAACGCGCTGGTCAATAAATCTTTAACGCCTTTGGCCAAAGCCTCGGCATCTTCACCCTGACCCGCCAAAACACCGGGAAAACGCAAAACATCGGCCACGCTCAATTTGGCAAAATCATGCTCCTTGCGCCAAGTTTTGTTCAAATGCGCCAGTTGGGCAACTAAATCCTGATTGACCTCTAAAGTCTGTCCACCCGAGGAGGCATCCTGCAGCTGGATGCGGCATTCCAATTTACCGCGCGCCACGGCTGCGGCAATCTGCTCGCGCAACGCGCCTTCCAAATAGCGCAACTCTTCCGGCATACGGAATTGGACATCCAAATAACGATGGTTGACCGCGCGGATTTCCAAATTAATTCGCTTGCCGCCGCATTCGCCTGCGGCATTGGCAAAGCCGGTCATGCTGTGGATTTGAATATTTCGTCTTGTAGCCATGGTTTTACTCCGTTTCCAAATACGAGTGAAAGTACGGATACTATAACACACACAACCGACGATTTTCAGACGGCCTTTGGTACCAAATTCCTCTATAATTCAAGGCAACCTGTTTTTTATTCCCCCAAAGGACCATCATGAGCGACTACACACGCACCGGCCGCGCCGCCGACAGCCTGCGCGACATCAAAATTACCCCCAATTTCCTCCCCCACGCCGACGGCTCCTGCCTTATCGAGTGTGGCAACACCAAAGTGATTTGCACCGCCTCCATCGACGAAAATGTCCCGCCGTTCCTGCGCGGTAAAGAACAAGGCTGGGTAACGGCCGAATACGGTATGCTGCCGGCTTCCACCGCCTCCCGTATGCGCCGCGAGGCCGCCGCAGGCAAACAGTCCGGCCGCACACAAGAAATCCAACGCCTGATCGGCCGCTCGCTGCGCGCCGTCGTCGATATGGAAAAACTCGGCGAACGCCAAATCCTGATTGACTGCGACGTCATCCAAGCCGACGGCGGCACGCGTACCGCCTCCATTACCGGCGCCTACGTTGCCCTGCAAATCGCCGTGGACAAACTCCTTTCAGACGGCCTTATCAGCGAAAACCCCATCCGAGAAGCCGTTGCCGCCGTTTCCGCCGGCGTGGTGGGCGGTGTACCGCTTTTGGACTTGGACTATCCCGAAGATTCAGGCTGCGACAGCGACGTTAACATCATCATGACCGCATCCGGCAAAATCATCGAAATCCAAGGTACGGCCGAAGGCGCACCGTTCAGCATCGAAGAATTGGGCAAACTCATTGCCCTCGCGCATAAAGGCATTGCCAAATTGGTCCAACACCAAAAGGCCGCCCTTTTGTCCCGATAAGCAGCAAGGCCGTCTGAAAGATTTCAGACGGCCTTTTTTAACCCCGTCCATTTATGCGCATTTACTCAAAAAAGCGCGTCCCATCCTTGAATTTCATGTAAAAAATAGTAATAATAACCCTTTTTCCAGCAAACCAAGCTGCCCGACAAACCCCACAAGAAAGCACGAAACATGGCGTTAATCGTACATAAATACGGCGGCACATCAGTAGGCTCGCCCGAACGCATCAAAAACGTAGCCAAACGTGTCGCCAAAGCCCGCGCCGAAGGACACGACATCGTAGTCGTCGTATCCGCCATGAGCGGCGAAACCAACCGACTGGTCGCCCTGGCGCACGAAATGCAAGAACATCCCGATCCGCGCGAGCTGGACGTCGTCCTTGCCACCGGCGAACAAGTAACCATCGGCCTGCTGGCCATGGCCCTGAAAGACATCGGCGTTGACGCCAAGAGCTACACCGGCTGGCAGGTTGCCCTCAAAACCGACACTTCCCACACCAAAGCCCGCATCGAAAGCATCGATGACGAAAAAATGCGTGCCGACCTCGCCGAGGGCAAAGTCGTTATCGTAGCCGGTTTCCAAGGCATCAGCAGCGAAGGCAATATCTCAACCCTCGGCCGCGGTGGCTCCGACACCTCCGCCGTTGCACTTGCCGCAGCCCTCAAAGCCGACGAATGCCAAATTTATACCGACGTAGACGGCGTTTACACCACCGACCCGCGCGTCGTACCCGAAGCACGCCGCATGGACACGATCACATTCGAAGAAATGATCGAATTGGCCAGCCTCGGCTCAAAAGTTTTACAAATCCGCTCCGTAGAATTCGCCGGAAAATACAAAGTGCGCCTGCGCGTACTCAGCAGCCTGCAAGAAGGCGGCGACGGCACCCTGATTACCTTTGAAGAGGACGACAACATGGAAAGAGCAGCCGTAACCGGTATCGCATTCGACAAAAACCAAGCCCGCATCAACGTACGCGGCGTACCTGACAAACCCGGCGTTGCCTACCAAATCCTCGGCGCAGTTGCCGATGCCAACATCGAAGTCGACATGATCATCCAAAATGTCGGCAGCGAAGGCACAACCGACTTCTCCTTCACCGTACCGCGCAGCGACTACAAACAAACCATCGAAATCCTGCAACAACGTCAAGACAGCATCGGCGCAGCCTACATCGACGGCGACGACACCGTATGCAAAGTCTCCGCAGTCGGCTTGGGCATGCGTTCACACGTCGGCGTAGCCGCCAAAATCTTCCGCACCCTCGCAGAAGAAGGCATCAACATCCAAATGATTTCAACTTCCGAAATCAAAGTATCCGTCCTGATTGACGAAAAATACATGGAACTGGCCACCCGCGTTCTGCATAAAGCATTCGACTTGGGCAACTAATTCCAGCCAATCAAAAAGGCCGTCTGAAACTTTATTGTTTCAGACGGCCTTTTTTATTCCTATCGCATCAACCAACAATATCTTAATAAAAAAAATCTACTTTAGTTCAAAACAGCATAGCCAACCTTATTACCCTTGTTAATTTCATTATATGTTCAATATTTTACGACCATCCATCTTTGCCGTTTAATTCCAAAAACATACCACTTAACCTAATTTATGAAAAATAAACAAATTTGTAATAAAATAGAACAAAAGTACAAATAATTATCTACACTCATCAATAAAAACAAATTTCCCCGTTTCCCCTAACTTAAGAAGGAATCCTAATATGAACGTATTAAACAAATTCGGTATGCTGATCTTGTCCGCTTCCCTACTGGCAGCCTGCGGCGACTCCGGCAATAAAGGCAGCAGCGACAAACCGGCAGAACAAGTTGCCCAAAGCGAATCTAGCCCGGCCAACAAATACGAAAAAGCCCTGAGTGAATTCCCGGAAGCAGATCCTAAACTGGCCGAACCTATCGTCATTTCCGATAAAAAATCTCCGGACGGTCTTGCCGAATTGCAAAAATTCATTCACTTCACAACCGGTGAAGAAGCTCAAAAAATTACTCAGCTAGGCCTAGAATTGCAAAACTTGGCTAACCAAAATAAAGAAAAAGAAACTTTGGAGCAGATGAACAAACTGACTGCCGCACTGGAACAATTCCATCAGAGCGCAGCTGCCCTCGACATCAAAGATCCTGAAATCAAAGCAGTTCTGGATCGTGCATTACAAGTCAGCAGTGCTGCCAACAACATGATGATTTATGCCGGCAAACATGCTTCTGAGCTGACTATCAACGGCAAAGATAAAGATTCGCTCAAATTTGCCAATGATTTCCAAGAAAAATCTCAAAAATTGCAAGAAACCCTGCGTGCAGCCAATCAAGAATTACAAAAAGCAGCCGAAGCTTTAGGTAAAAAATATTCCCAATAAGCCTATTGTTTCCGATAAATAGCGGTGGTATCGGCAATATCGATACCACCTTTCCAAACCCTAAGTCAGATTGAATACAATGAACAATCTTAATCCTTCTCTCCCCTGCCCACACTGCCATGCTCCGATCCAAGGCGGATTGGTTAAAGGTTTGGCCGCAGTCAAAGAATGTCCTTCCTGCCATAAAAAAGTCAAATTCAAAAAACCGCCTGTCGGCGAATATTTCAAAGCTTTGCTGAAACCTTTCGCTATTTTTGTAGTCGTTGTCTGTATCGTAGCGGCAATAATGATCAGCCTGTTTGGTACATTCCCCCCATATATCAGTACGGTATTAGTTATCGGCTTTCTCGTCTACTACATTATCCCGATTCAAAACAAACTTTCATCTTTTGAAAAAGACGAATAAACATATACGTTGCCCATCCAACCCGCTTTTCCGGATGGGCAATGCCTTATCCAGCCCGATAAAAAAATAATGAAACCATCCCCATTCTCTTGCCCGCATTGTTCCAATCCGATTCGAGGTAGTGCATTCAAAGGATTGAAAAGTATTAAAGAATGTCCGACCTGCCACAAAAAAGTCCGCTATAAGCAACCGACTGCAAAAGAAATCCGCCAAGCGACATGGAAAAAGAGCGTTATTTTCCTTGCCCTGCTGACCTTATACCTTGCCTTTCTAATTGCACTATTGCGCGCAGATATTCCTTTTACGTATCTTATCCTCCCTATCATGATCTATTTGGTTGCAGTCTGCCAACCTACCATTATCAAACTTTCTTCATTTGAGAAAGACGAATAGCCTGCTTTCAGACGGCCATTGCCTTCAATGACAAGGTTTGGCCAATACCGATTTTAATCCTTATCCTCTCCAAGGCTTTTATTACATGAAACGTCCAATCCCTGTTACCATCGCCACCGTTCTCTATTTCATCCTAACTGCCCTTACTTGCTTTACCACCGTTGCTCTGGCGATTTATTCGGGCGATGTACTGATAGAGGTTGCAGCCTCGGCATTCCCTTTCCTGCCTTGGTGGTTGTCTATGCCCCTATACTTCATACTCCTTCCCTTGCCGGTATTTATTGCCGTCGGCCTGCTTTCAGGCAAGCGTTCTGCCCGTTGGCTGGCTGTTGTGCTGGCGACCGCTTCGCTGATCATGGTGTATAGTGATATGGCGAGCTATAGTTCTCAACAAATCATTATTCAATCCATACTCCACCCTGTTTTGCTGCTCCTCATCTTCAATCCGGTATCCAACCGCTATTTCGCCAACGCGGCCGCAAAAACCGAATCCTGAACCATCGGATTTTGACTTCAAAAAACTTAAGGCCGTCTGAAACCCTTGCCCTTACGCAAATCTTTTTCAGACGGCCATAAAATAGAATGGCAGACGGCCTTTCATACAATCAATAATGCGTTTCCCTTAGCAGCTTTAAATACCAAACTGTAAGCAAACAAACCCATGAAATCCGTTTTTCCTATTTTCTTTATCCTGCAACTTATTCTTTATCCTTTATTTACCACGCAAACTATCCATATGGTTCCGTCTTGCGCTTTACCTGTCTATCGGTGGGCTGTTTTATTTATGGATGTCCAACAAATCTGCCCTGACCTCCCTATTTGCACACACCCTGTCATTGCAGCCATTCGACGTATTTCATGAGACAATCGGTTTTTCATTATTGGTTACTATCTTCCTCAATCTGTTTGACTTGCTTGCCGTACCTTTGATTGTCCGTTTCCCTAACTTAATCCTCAAAAATCCCCAACACCACCATCAGTCTGTTCAATGGTATCTTGCCAATACTTCCCTTTTCGAACGCTTTTTCCACTATTTCTACGCTTTCTGCTGTTGTCTCATATTTTATGGCATATGGCGCGAAGCCTTCCGATAATCAATCTAAAAAATAAAGGGACATCATCAAAATGTCCCTTTGTTTATATTCAGACGGCCTTGAATATCTTCAACACTCAATCCTTTCCTTCTCTCGAAAAATGCTCAATCTCAAATCTGCTCTGACGATAAGCTCGGAAACGGTCTCGGGCTTCGGCCAAATCTTCTAAGCTGTTGCCCACAATTTCAAGGATACGGTTTGGAATGGCCGGGGCTTGGCTCCAAAAATCGGCAGACAGGTTTAAAACCGTGCAATCTTGCGGAATATTCGGCAATGCGTTTCCAAACGCAAGCAATACCGGCGTTTCAGACGGCATGGGGTCGGTAGGCAGCCAGACTTCATGCGGAATAAAGCTTTCGGGAATCTGCTGCCACAAATCAACGTCTAGTTGCTGCACTGCCGCAGCAGAATCCGACCACACCAAAATCTGCCCGCCATCGCGTATGGCGCGTGCAATCAGGCGGCAGGCAAAGGCGACCGGTCGGGCGACGTGTGTATAAAAAGTGGCTTTAGGCATGGCGTATTCTTTCGTTTAGGCAATGGATCTGCCGTTTTCAGACGGCCTTTTTGGTTTTCAACAATCTCAAGGCATTGCCCAACACCAGCAGCGAGCTGAAACTCATACCGAGCGCGGCGATCCAAGGGGTCACGTAACCAAATACGGCCAGCGGAACGGCAACCAGATTGTATGCGCTCGCCCAAGTCAGGTTTTGGCGGATGATTTGATGGGTGCGGCGTGCCTGTTCCATCATCACGGGCAAAACGTTCAAATCATCATTGAGCAAAACCACATCGGCACCATCTCGCGCCACATCGGCACCCGTGGCCACGGCTGCCGACACGTCGGCTTGGGCGAGGACGGGGGCGTCGTTGATACCGTCGCCGATCATCATGACTTTACGCCCTTGTTTTTGCAGATTTTCCACATAAGCCAGCTTGTCTTCCGGCGTGGCTTCGGCACGATAGGCATCCAAGCCCAGCTCTTGCGCGACTTGGGCGACGGCAGCCTGTCGGTCGCCGCTTAAAAGGTGCAGACGGATGCCGTGTTGCTTCAGGTTTTGCAGCATTTCAGCGGCGCTGTCTTTGATTTGGTCTTCTAGCAAAAAGGCCGTCTGAAAACCGCTTTGATTGCCCAAGAAAATAATGCCGCCTGTGTGGTCGATATGGGCAAATGTTTCAGGCAGATTACCGGCGATTTCCGAAACAAACGCCGCTTTGCCCAAAGCCCAAACTTGGGTTTCGCCATCCAATTCGATTTGCGCGCTGACACCGTGTCCGATGCGGTTGACCCGTTGCTGCACTTTCACATCAAACGCGGATACAGGGCCGTCTGAAAGCGTATGGTTTAAAATGGCACGGGCGATGGGATGTTCGGATTGCTGTTCCAATGCTTGGGCAACGGCAAGGGCTTGGGCTTCGTTCAGACGGCCTGTGGACAACATCCGACTGACGGAAAGCTGCCCTTTGGTCAGCGTACCGGTTTTATCGAACACGACATCGT
>CAUSHT010000004.1:0-25079 GCA_963531275.1 uncultured Neisseria sp. | reverse complement strand
TTGCGCCTGAATATATCGGTTATGCCGACGTGCATGTCGAAGGGCAGCATTTTATCTCGGTGAAGCCGAAAATCGAAAATGTCGAACACGAAGGCGAAGCGGGCTTTTTCAAATACCGTGTGGACTTTGACGCGCTGGAGAGCCTGCCTGAATTGAAAGCGGGCAAAATCGGTGCGATTTGCTGTTCGCGCCCGACCAATCCGACCGGCAATGTGCTGACCGACGACGAAATGGCGCGTTTGGACGCGTTGGCGCAGGAGCACGGGATTCCACTGATTATCGACAACGCTTACGGCATGCCGTTCCCGAATATTATTTACAGCGATGTAACGCTCAACTGGCACGAAAACATCATTCTTTGCTTCAGCCTTTCTAAAATCGGCCTGCCCGGCGTGCGTACCGGCATTATTGTCGCTGCGCCGGAAGTGGTCAAAGCCGTCAGCAGTTTGAATGCGATTGTAAACCTGTCGCCAACCCGTTTCGGTGCGGCGATTGCGGCGCCGCTGTTAAACGACGGCCGTCTGAAACAGTTGGCCGACCAAGTGATTCAGCCATTTTACCGTCAGCAGGCGCAAACGGCGGTTTCCCTGCTCAAACGCGAATTGGGTGCGTATCCGTTGAAAATTCACAAGCCTGAAGGTGCGATTTTCTTGTGGCTCTGGTTTGAAAACCTGCCTGTTTCGTCGCAAACCTTGTACGAAATGCTCAAGGCCGAAGGCACGCTGATTATTCCGGGCGAACATTTCTTTGTCGGCATCGATACGCAAGACTATCCGCACGCGCACGAGTGCATCCGCATGAGCATTGCGCAGGACGCGGAAACGCTGGAAAAAGGCATTGCCGCGATTGGTCGCGTGGTGCGCGGTTTGTACGATAAAAAATAAATGCTGTGAATAGGTAAAGGCCGTCTGAAACCTGAACAATCGGGTTTCAGACGGCCTTTTTGTCGGACTTAGATATGGTGGATAACCAGTTTTTTGCCTTCGTAATCGAGGACGTTGACGTCCATATCGAATAAGGTTTTGATGTTTTCGGCGGTGAAAATATCGTTGGGCTTGCCCTGCATGGCGACTTGGCCGTTTTTCATGGCGACGACGTAATCGGCGTAGGCGGCGGCTTGGTTGATGTCGTGCAGGACGACGACGGTGGTGCGTTTGTGTTCGTCGGTCAGTCGGCGCAGGATTTGCATGAGGGAGCGGGCATGATACATGTCGAGGTTGTTCAGCGGTTCGTCCAGCAAAACGTAGTCGGTGCGCTGACAGAACACCATGGCAATCATGGCGCGTTGGCGTTGGCCGCCGGAAAGCTCGGTCAGGTAGCGGTCGGCAAAGTCTTGCAGGTGGAACTCGGCGAGTGCTTCTTCGACAATGGTTTTATCCGTTTCAGACGGCCTGCCTTGGTGGTAGGGATAGCGGCCGAACATGAGCAGGTCGCGCACGGTAATGCGGCTCATGATGCTGTTTTCTTGGGTGAGGATGGAGAGCGTGCGGGCGAGTTCGGCGGTGGGGGTGGTTTTGATGTTTTTGCCTGCGTAGCTGATGTCGCCGTGTACCAAGGGCCGTAGGCGCGCCATAAAGGAGAGGAGGGTGGACTTGCCTGCGCCGTTCGGGCCGATTAGCGCGGTAATGCCGCCTTCGGGGATGTCGAGGCTGACGTCGTTGAGGATGGGGTTGCTGCCGATGGTGTGGCTGACGTTGCGGATGGTAATCATAGACGGATTCGAGTATGGAAAACTTGGGGTTTCAGACGGCCTTTCAGCGTGAGGACGTCTGAATTTTATTCCTGTATGGAGTGGTTAGATTTCGCTGACGGTCACAAATTCGGGATTGTCGGCTTGATCGATCAGGAAGGCGCGGACACGTTCTTGCCAAAGCTCGCTGAATTGTTTGAGTTCGTCGGCACTTGCGCTGCCGCTGACGGCTTTGGGCATGATGTCGCGCATTTGCGGCGCGAAGGGTTGGAGTGCGGCGTTGAGGCTGACGGCAACGGTTTTGCCGGTATCGCGGCGGCGGAGTGCGAGTGTGCCGTTGATTTCGCCTGCACCAAAGGACAAGAGGTGGCGGCGGGCAAAGCGTCCGGCAGGGCCTACGCCGCCAAAGCCGGTTTCGGGTGCTGCACCGGTAAGGAGTTGGACGACGGAGGCGGTAACACCGGTTGTGCCTTCGTCACGCTCGCCCTGCATGAAGGCTTCGATGTCGCCGCGTTGCGGCAGCTCTTCGCCGTAGAGGGCTTTCAGGCCTTTGATGACCATCAGGTAGGCACCGGCGACAGTCGGGCAGGAGTGGCCGCACAGGCGTACGGCATCGGCGTAGTGGTAAGTGAGGATGCCGTTTTCGGCTGCACCGAGGAAGTTGGCCAATGCGTCTTGGACGGTGATGGTCGGGGCTTGGTTGAAGAATGATGGGAAATGTTCTTGTGTCATGAGGGTTGTCCTTTGCGGGTTTGCCCGGGCCGTCTGAAATATTCAGACGGCCTTGGGCATGGATGTTATTTTAAGAGTATTTGTTTGTCCTGTATAAATTTTTCGGCCAGTTTTGTTGCACCGTGGCTGTTGAGGTGGTTGGTGTCGAAATATATCGGCAGGCCGTCTATGGTTTTATCTGCCGGAATCGGCCCCATGATGTTGACCCAATGCACGGCAGGCCGCTGTTTGACAATGTTTTCTATGGTCTTGTCGGCTTCGGCGGAGCGGGCGATTTCGGCTTTTTTATGCTCGGAAACGTATTGCATGTCGAGGCCGAGGCGTTGTTTCAGGTAATAATGGCGCAGGGGCAGTTGCGCGTTCATCGGCGTGTCGGCAAAGACGTAAACCTGCTTGCCCTGTTGAATCAGGGTGTCGAGCATTTTGCCGAAATGCTCCGTAAAACCGGGCTTGGCGGTATGCAGGAACCAACGTTGCGAGATAAAGACCACCGGATAGTTTTCGATCTTTTGTGCGATAAAGCGGTTGTAAGAGTTGCAACGGTCGGCACGGCGGTCGCTTTGCGGCAACATAAAGCCGAAGGCAACGCCGCAGCTGTTGGACGAGATGACGTCGGCGGCAAAGCCTTCCCGTTTACCCACCATATCGATAAAGGGCGTCAGGTGGGCGGCGTGGGAGTCGCCCATCAGCAGGACTTTGCTGCTTTGGTTTTCCGCGCCGACAGCACAGTCGGTTTTGGTCAAGGTATCCGCGCAGATTTTACTTTCGTCAACCGTATATAGGTTTGCCTCGTATTCGGCCGGTTTGACAGTCAGCAGGTAGCCGGCGGCAGGAATCAGCAGGGCGAAATAAGCGGCGATGACCCCGATGAATTTCTTGGTGGTGAAATTCTTTATCCGTCGCGCCGGTGTTTCGACGAAGTAATAGGACAAAACGGACAAGCCCAACATCAGCACCACTGCCAATACAATCGCAGACATCGGCAAAGCGTTGTCCATGTAAACATAGCGCATGACGGCCAAGACCACCCAATGCCACAGATACAGCGAATAGGAAATCAAACCGATAAACACAACGGGCTTGAGGCTCAACAGTTTGGCGGTATTGAAGCCGCTTTGCGTTTGCAGGGTTTTGCCCGAGTAAATCAAGCCGCCAACCGCCGTACAGCACAGCAGCCGTTCGATATTGCCTTCGCCGGGCAATACGCCGTAAGGAAGCAGCAGCATGGCGGCAATCACCGCCATCATCGCCCAGCCGACCATAGGCGTGCTGAAACGGTCGTTGTTTTGGGAGGGCAGAATAAAGGCAAAAAGCGCGCCGATCAGCAGCTCGTATGCGCGCACATAAGGCAGGAAATAAGGGTCCATGCCGAAGGTGGGCAAGAAGACGGACAACAGGCTCAATACAATCAGCAAAAGGATGAATTGGCGGATGTTGCGCCCTTTGCTGAATCGGAAAAAGGCAATCAGCAACATCGGAAAAACAAAGTAAAACTGCTCTTCCAACGATAAAGACCAAATGTGTTGCAAAGGTTTTTCCGCCGCATCGGCATCGAAATAGCCGCCGCGTCGTGCAAAAAACAGGTTGGCCGAAAACAGCAACGCAAACGCTGCGGATTTGACGTATTGGCGCAGGTCAAACGACAAGAAAAAGATTGCGGCGGCCAAGCTCGTACACAGCAATACGCAGGAGAAAACGGGCAAAATGCGCTTTGCGCGGCGTTTGTAAAACTCTAAAAACGAAAAGCTGCCGTTTTGCATTTCGCGGCTGATGATGGTGGTGATCAGATAGCCGGACAAAACGAAAAACATATCCACACCAAGAAAACCGCCGGGCAGCCAAGCGGCATCAATGTGGAAAATAATGACAGCCAATACTGCCAACGCCCGTATGCCGTCCAAGTCGGGACGGTATTTTAATGTCGTGCTCATTTTTTGTAATTTTAGTAAATCCAGTAATGTTTACTATGAGTACATGTCAGAAATTTAGTTTCATTTCAAAGATTAAATATTTTTGAAACATGGATTTCAGACGGCCTGAATTTATTTTTGCGAGCGTTTGGACACGTTTAATTTATTTCTTTTTCAACACCAAATATAAAAATACCAATCCGCCTGCAAATTCGACGACCACGCTCAATACGGCCTGCATGCCGAGGAAGTGTTCGAAGATGGTTTGCCCGCCGACCAACAGGATGCCGCCGACACAAAAAGTCATGGGCAGACGGACGGAATGTTTGACCGACGGGGAAAAGTGGTTGGCCAGCGCGGCAACCAGCAGGCCGAAAAAGCTCACCGGGCCGACAACGGCGGTCGCAGTTGCAACCAATGCGGCGATCCACAACAGCAGCCATAAGGTATTGCGCGTGTAGTTGATACCCAAATTAATGGCCTGATTGCGGCCGAGCAGGTAAACATCGAGGCGGTGGCGTTCGCGCCAGATTACGGCGGCGCTGATGAGCAACACGACTGCGCCGATACCCAACAATTCCGAGTGGACAGTATTGAAGGTGGCAAACATATTCGCCTGTGCGGCGGTAAATTCTTCGGGATCAATCATGCGCGAAAGCAACGACGACAGGCTGCGGAACAAAATCCCGAAAATCACGCCGATTAAAATCATGCGCGACAAATCGCGTCCGCCCTGTTTGATGAGCGTGTAGAACAATAGCAGCGAGCCGCCCATCATGACGACCAGTTCAAAGCCGAATTTGCCCGTCAACGGCAAGGAAGCATAGCCCACGCCGCCGAGCGTAAACACCAGCAAGGTCTGCAAAAACACATACAGCGAATCGAAACCCAAAATCGAAGGGGTCAGAATCGGATTGTTGGTCAGCGTTTGGAAGAGTTGCGTGGACACGCCGACCGCATAGGCGACCATCAGCAGCGCGGCAAGTTTGGTCAGACGCAGGTGCAGGACAAAGTCCCAATCGCCTTTGACGTTGAGCGTCATAAACAGGACGCAGGAAACCAGCAGCAGCGCAAAGGCGACCCACAGCGGACGGCTGCTTCCTGCCATAAAACCGATATTTTTTTCAGACGGCATGAGCAGGTTTCCTTAATAAAAGCCACAAAAACAAAGCCGTCCCCATCACACCAAAAACCGTAGAGACCGGAATTTCAAACGGAAACACAATCACGCGTCCGACAATATCGCACAGCAACACCAAAGACGCGCCCAGCAAGGCCACCGCAGGCAGGCTTTGGCGCAGCTTGTCGCCCATCAGGCGGCTGATGATGTTCGGCACGACAAGGCCGATAAACGGAATATTGCCGACCGTCACGACCACTAAAGACGTAATCAGCGCCACAATAATCAGCCCCGACCACAGAATCGCCGTCCTGTTCAGCCCCAAGTTCACGCTCACCGTTTCGCCCAAACCCAAAATCGTCAGCTGGTCGGCAATCAAATAGGCAAACAAAGCCAAAATCCCCGTTGCCCACAACAGCTCATACCGCCCGAGCAACACGCCGGAAAAATCGCCCTGTTGCCACACGCCGAGCATTTGCAGCATTTCGTTTTCATAAGCGATAAAGGTGGCCACCGCCTCAATCACACCGCCGAAAATAATCCCGACCAAAGGCACCATCAGTTGCGCGGTCGGCGGCAGGCGGCGGATCAGCAACATAAAGACCAACATCCCGATCAGCGCGGCAACGGCGGCAACCGACATTTTTGCCAGCAACGGCGCGGCCGGAAGCAGCAGGGTCATCAACAGCAAACCCAAAGCCGCGCTTTGGCTTGCGCCCACCATCGACGGTTCGACAAAACGGTTGCGCATCAAAATCTGCATAATCATGCCGGCCACCGCCATCGACGCGCCCGTCAGCACAATCGCAAACGTGCGCGGCAGGCGGCTGATGAACATGACTTGCTGGCTGTCGGATAGCGAAAACAGGGCGGACCATTTGAAGTCGGCCACGCCGACCGACAGGCTGACGGCAAACAATATCAGCAGCGCCACACCGTTGACCGCATTTAAAAATGAAGGTTTGTGAAACATAAAATGGTTCGGAAAAAATAAGGCCGTCTGAAAGAAGGGTTAAGGTATTTTGCGAAAAAGGCAGGTTTGCCCATCATAAAAACAGATGCAAACAGGCAAAAATTGTCCATTTGCACCATGTATTTTCAGACGGCCTAAATCCAATGATTTCAGATCAAGCAGCTTGACCCTGTGAATCATCAAACCTTTCAGGCCGTCTGAAAGAAGCGGGCGGCTATGCCCGTTCCGAATTACTTGGCCGCATTAAACGCATCGCTGACCTGTTTGGAAGCGTTCAGCAATTCTTGTGCGCCGCCGGCCGCCAGATAGGTTTCCGGCACGAGGTACACGACTTGGCCTTTTTTCCATGCAGTTGTTTCGGCAACCAAAGGATTGTTCAAAACATCTTTCGCAGCCTGACCTTCTTCACCGATGGCCGCGCCGCGGTCCAAAACAAACAGCCAATCAGGGTTTTTCTCTTTCAGGTATTCAAAGCTGATAGGCTGGCCGTGGCTGCCTTCTTTAATCGATTCATCGACAGCAGGGACACCGATGTCTTTATGCAGCCAACCGCCCAAACGGGAAGAAGGGCCGAAAGCCGACATCTTGCCGCCGTTGACCAAAATCACCAAACCCTTGCCTTTGCCTTGAGCCGCAGTTTTCGCCGCTTCAAACGAAGCATCGATTTCCGCTTTCAGCTTGTCCGCTTCGGCCTGTTTGCCAAAGATTTGCCCCAGCGCGTCGATGCGCTCTTTGGAACTTTCTTTCAGATTGGCGGTTTCGGCGGTCATCTCGATGGTCGGCGCAATCTCGTTCAACTTGTCAAACGCTTTGGCCGCACGGCTGCCGATGATGATGAGCTGCGGTTTGTAAGCGTTTAAGGCTTCGTAGTCAGGCTCAAACAGCGTGCCGGCAGGTTTCGTGGTTTTGAAATATTCGTCCAAGTAGGGCAGGCGGTTTTTGTCGACGGACAAACCGGTTTTCACGCCTAGTTTGTTTAAAGTGTCGAGCATGCCCAAATCGTAAACGGCGATACGCTCCGGATTTTGCGGCACTTTTGCTTCACCGCGCGCCGTTTTAACGGTCAGGCTTGCACCTTCGGTTTGGGCAGCAGAAGCGGAAGCAGTTTGGGCTTGGTTGGACGCAGAATCTTTCGGTGAACACGCACCCAAAGCGAGGGTGCAGCATACGGCTAAAGCGGTCAAACGTAACATAGGGTTTCTCCGTGGTCGGAAATAAAGTAAATAGAAATGATAACTTGTATCGGATTATAAAGCTAGATGCCGTCTGAAAACTTTTGTTTTCAGACGGCTTTTTCAAGCTGATTGCTTAGAAGCGGTAGTTCACACCCAAGCGGACATCGCGGCCGATACCGGGTAAGGTTTCACCGCGTTGGCTGTGCGGATAGTAGAACTTGTTAAACACGTTGTTGACGGCAAAGTTGACATTGAGCGTGTCTTTGCCCAGGGGCTTCCAGTTGGCGAATACATCGTTCACGCCATAGCCTTTACGTTTGACTTCGCCCTTGTCGCGTACCAACACAGAGCCGGAGGCTTTTTGCAGGTAGCGTCCGCGCCATCCGATTTCCAAATCCGGATTTTGGAAGCGGTAGGAGAGGGATGTTGTCCAAGTACGGCCGGTTTGTACGGCAAATTCAGGGTTGGCACTTAACAAGTTTTCAGGGTGAGTGTCGTAGATGCGCGGTTTGCTGTGGCTGACGCCGACTTTCGCCATCAGGCCGCCTGTACGGTAGGATGCACCCAGTTCGTAGCCTTGGTTTTTGATGTAGCCTGCATTGACGATTTCGCGTACGCCTGCAATCGGGTTGCCAGCAGCATCATGGCGTTGCTGCGGACCTGCGACGGCATCTTTAATTTTTTGCCAGAAGTAGCTACCGTTGGCGGCAAAGCTGCCGTTGTTATAGTTGAAGCCGATTTCGGTATTGCGGGCGCGTTCGGCTTTGGTACCGTCAGCAATCGACGTGATGGAGTTTCCGCGTCCATGTTGGCGCATCGCATCGTAAAGACGCGGGCTGCGGGATGCGTAGTTGTGGCTGGCACTGAAACTCCAGTATTCATGCGGTTGCCAAATCACGCCGAAGCTCGGGTTGACGGTACCGTCGGAAACGGATTTTCCGTCATGGGTTTTGATATCGAAATGGTCGTAGCGCAAGCCGCCTGTAAGGGTAAAGTCGCCGATGTCGTGGATGGCTTCAGCGTAAATACCGGCATCGCTTTTCTTCGGATTGCTCAAGGCTGCGCTGAAGAATACCGGCGGTTTGATTTCTTGATGACGGTAGTTGACGCCGTATTTGATCAATGTTTTTTCGCCAATGCGGCTGTCTAGATTGAAATTCGCGCCTTTGGTTTCGATAACGGTCGTATTCGGGCCGGGCAGGTTGCCTGCATAACCGTTTTTACTGTCATCAGCCGAATAGCGTTCATTTTTCATGAGGTAGGCGTTGGCATCCAGTTTTTCAACAAAGCCCAAATTGTTCGCCGTCCATGCCAAATTGGTGTTGGAGAGGCTGGTTTCGCGGTAGGTCGGGGCTTGACGTGCCAAAGTCAGACGCGGGTTGTCAGTGGCGGTAAACTCTTCACGGACGGTGCGGATGCCTCGGTGTTGATCATTCATGTGGCTTAACACTAAGCGGTGGTCGCCGAAGTTTGCGCCGATTTTGGCAAGATAGCTGCGTTTGTCCAGCGCGCTGAATGGTACGGTTTTGCCGCCGTTGCTGTTTGTATAGCCTTTGCCGGGTTCGTAATCTTTTTCATCGTTGCGGCTGTAAGAGAACAAGCCGTCGAAGTTGCCGGCTTTTCCGAATACGCTGGCACCGTAGTTTACGCCGTCATTGCTGGCATAGCCGCTGCTGAGGCGCACGCCCCAGTTTTTATCCAAACCTTTGAGCAAGTCTTCGGCATCGACTGTTTTGGTAATAATCGCACCGTTGGTTGCGCCGATACCGGCAGATGCGGAACCTGCGCCTTTTTGTACAGAGACGATTTTAACCAGTGCAGGGTCGATGATGAAACGGCCTTGGTGATACAGCATTTGGCTGTCGGAAGAGGCGTTGTCCACCTTAATATCCACCGAGTTTTGACCCATGCCGCGCAGCGTCAGGAATTGGGATGAGCCGTTGCCGCCGCCGAAGTCGATGGCAGGTTCTTCTTTTAATAATTCGCGCAAATCGGTTGCCGTGCTTTCGTCTTTTTGACGAAGAGTGACGATATTGGTTTTGATCTTGCTGCCTTGGCGGTCGCCTTTGACGGTAACGGTATCAAGTACAACATTGTCTTTGGCTTCATTTTCTGCGTGTGCAAAACCGGCTGCCAGTGTCAGTGACAGCAGGCTCAGTCGGAACAGGGGCGTATTCATTGAGAAATGTCCTTAATAAAATGACAGTAATAAAAAAATAAAAGCAAATAAAGAGAAATTATCTTTAAAATATGCAATTAAGAATAATCATCATTTACAATGATGCATATAAAAGAAACGGTTGTAAAGAGTTGTGTTGCATTTGTAAAGGAAATGAGTTGTTTTTAAACGAACTTTGCAGTTGGTATATCAAGCCGTCTGAAAAATATGTGATCAGGCATTTTTGCGTATGAAAATATTTGGAAAGACTGCATAGAAATTTTTACTTTTTCCCTTGAATTTGTCGCAAACAACCCAAATCTACCCGCCATTACGGCAGGCTTTCCATAAGCGTGCCGCTATTACCAAGCAAACCGTGTCTGTCATGTCCGACAGACAATTGTTTTCAATCTATTTATTTATCGGAGCATTAAGACATGACCATCCGTCCTTTACACGACCGCGTAGTCGTCAAACGCTTAGAAGCTGAAGAAAAAACCGCCTCCGGCATCGTTTTGCCGGGTGCGGCTGCTGAAAAACCCGACATGGGCGAAGTAATCGCCGTGGGTGCGGGCAAAATCGGTAAAGACGGCGAGCGCCGTCCGCTGGATGTCAAAGTTGGCGACAAAGTGATCTTCGGCAAATACAGCGGCCAAACTGTAAAAGCCGACGGCGAAGAGCTGTTGGTAATGCGTGAAGAAGACATCTTCGGTATCGTTGAATAATTGTTGAATTAAGTTTCAGAACCAAAGGCCGTCTGAATCAAACATGAAGTTTTCGGACGGCCTCGAACAGATTTTTATTATTGATTTGGAGAATTTAAATGGCAGCAAAAGACGTACAATTCGGCAATGAAGTTCGCCAAAAAATGGTAAACGGCGTCAATGTATTGGCAAACGCCGTACGCGTAACTTTGGGCCCTAAAGGCCGCAACGTGGTACTTGACCGCGCTTTCGGCGGCCCGCACATCACTAAAGACGGTGTGTCTGTTGCAAAAGAAATCGAACTGAAAGACAAATTCGAAAACATGGGCGCGCAAATGGTGAAAGAAGTGGCGTCTAAAACCAACGACGTGGCCGGCGACGGTACCACTACTGCAACCGTATTGGCGCAATCCATCGTTGCCGAAGGCATGAAATACGTTACCGCCGGCATGAACCCGACCGACCTGAAACGCGGTATCGACAAAGCCGTTGCCGCTTTGGTTGACGAGCTGAAAAACATCGCCAAACCTTGCGACACTTCTAAAGAAATTGCCCAAGTCGGCTCTATTTCCGCCAACTCTGACGAACAAGTCGGCGCGATTATCGCCGAAGCGATGGAAAAAGTCGGCAAAGAAGGCGTGATTACCGTTGAAGACGGCAAATCTTTGGAAAACGAATTGGATGTCGTTGAAGGTATGCAGTTCGACCGCGGCTACCTGTCTCCTTACTTCATCAACGACGCTGAAAAACAAATCGCTGCTTTGGACAATCCGTTTGTATTGCTGTTCGACAAAAAAATCAGCAACATCCGCGACTTGTTGCCTGTTTTGGAACAAGTGGCCAAAGCCAGCCGTCCGCTGTTGATTATCGCTGAAGACGTAGAAGGCGAAGCCTTGGCGACTTTGGTGGTGAACAACATCCGCGGCATCCTGAAAACCGTTGCCGTGAAAGCTCCGGGCTTCGGCGACCGCCGCAAAGCCATGTTGCAAGACATCGCTATCCTGACCGGCGGTACCGTGATTGCCGAAGAAGTCGGCCTGTCTTTGGAAAAAGCGACTTTGGACGACTTGGGTCAAGCCAAACGCATCGAGATCGGTAAAGAAAACACCACCATCATCGACGGCTTCGGCGACGCAGCCCAAATCGAAGCGCGTGTTGCCGAAATCCGCCAACAAATCGAAACCGCAACCAGCGAATACGACAAAGAAAAACTGCAAGAGCGCGTTGCCAAACTGGCAGGCGGCGTGGCAGTGATCAAAGTCGGTGCCGCTACCGAAGTGGAAATGAAAGAGAAAAAAGACCGCGTGGAAGACGCGCTGCACGCTACCCGCGCAGCCGTTGAAGAAGGCGTGGTTGCAGGCGGCGGCGTAGCCCTGTTGCGTGCCCGTGCCGCTTTGGAAAACCTGCACACCGGCAATGCCGACCAAGACGCAGGCGTACAAATCGTATTGCGCGCCGTTGAGTCTCCGCTGCGCCAAATCGTTGCCAACGCAGGCGGCGAACCTAGCGTGGTGGTGAACAAAGTGTTGGAAGGCAAAGGCAACTACGGTTACAACGCAGGTTCCGGCGAATACGGCGATATGATTGAAATGGGCGTACTCGACCCCGCCAAAGTAACCCGTTCTGCACTGCAACACGCCGCATCTATCGCAGGCCTGATGTTGACTACAGACTGCATGATCGCTGAAATCCCTGAAGAAAAACCTGCTATGCCTGATATGGGCGGCATGGGTGGTATGGGCGGCATGATGTAAGGCCGTCTGAAACCTTCAGATAAAAAGCAAAACCGCACGGCAAGCAGCCGTGCGGTTTTTTATTTGTCAGTAGAAGCATGAGATGGTGAGGGGCATGCCATGATTTACAGAGAAATAAGGGTTGCCAGTTCAATTTAATTGGAAGCAATCAAATAAACTTCATCATAAAAAAGGCCGTCTGAAACTTTATTTTGCATTTCAGACGGCCTGCTTAATGATCTAAACCGTTACTTTTTGTTTGAACGACTGTATCGGACAGCTTGGGACAAGAGTTCTTCAATTTCTATCCACATAATGCCTCCTTACAGTAAACCAGGTTGACCTAAAGCCGGGTCGTTGGCTCGTGCCGCTTGGGCATCTTCGACAGTCAGTCCAAGGGCTTTGGCTACGCCTTCGCCGTATGCCGGATCGCAACGGTAGCAGTTGCGGATATGGCGGTATTTGATGAAGTCTGGTGCATCACCCATGGCTGCGGCGGTGTTGTCGAACAAAGCCTGTTTCTGTGCGTCGTTCATCAGGTTAAACAAGGCACGCGGTTGGCTGAAGTAGTCGTCATCGTCTTGACGGTAGTCCCAGTACGCTGCGTCGCCGTTGATTTTCAGAGGCGGTTCGGCGAAGTCGGGCTGTTGCTGCCATTGGCCGAAGCTGTTGGGTTCGTAGTGCGGCAGGCTGCCGTAGTTGCCGTCGGCGCGGCCTTGTCCGTCGCGCTGGTTGCTGTGAACAGGGCAACGCGGACGGTTGACGGGGATTTGGCGGAAGTTTACGCCCAAACGGTAGCGCTGCGCATCGGCGTAATTGAACAAACGCGCTTGCAGCATTTTGTCGGGGCTGGCGCCGATACCGGGAACGAGGTTGCTCGGTGCGAAGGCGGATTGTTCCACATCGGCGAAGAAGTTTTCGGGATTGCGGTTTAACTCGAATTCGCCCACTTCAATCAGCGGATAGTCTTTTTTCGGCCAAACTTTGGTCAAGTCAAACGGATGATAAGGCACTTTTTCCGCATCGGCTTCAGGCATGACTTGGATGTACATCGTCCATTTCGGAAACTCGCCGCGCTCGATGGCTTCGTACAGGTCGCGCTGGTGGCTTTCGCGGTCGTCGGCGATGATTTTTGCGGCTTCTTCGTTGGTCAGGTTTTTAATGCCTTGCTGGGTGCGGAAATGGAATTTCACCCAAAAACGCTCGCCCGCTTCATTCCAGAAGCTGTAAGTATGCGAACCAAAGCCGTGCATATGGCGGTAGCTGGCGGGGATGCCGCGGTCGCTCATGACGATGGTGACTTGGTGCAGGGCTTCGGGCAGCAGCGTCCAGAAATCCCAGTTGTTTGTGGCAGAACGCATATTGGTGCGCGGGTCTCGTTTGACGGCCTTGTTCAGGTCGGGGAATTTACGAGGGTCGCGCAGGAAGAACACAGGCGTGTTGTTGCCAACCATATCCCAGTTGCCTTCTTCGGTATAGAACTTCAGCGCAAAGCCGCGGATGTCGCGTTCCGCATCGGCTGCGCCGCGCTCGCCGGCCACGGTGGTGAAACGGGCGAACATCTCGGTTTGCTTGCCGACTTCGCTGAAGATTTTGGCGCGGGTGTATTTTGTGATGTCGTGCGTCACGGTAAACGTACCGAACGCGCCCGAACCTTTGGCGTGCATACGGCGTTCGGGGATGACTTCGCGCACGAAGTCGGCGAGTTTTTCATTCAGCCATAAGTCTTGCGCCAGCAGAGGACCGCGTGGACCGGCGGTCAGGCTGTTTTGATTGTCGGCAACGGGCGCGCCGTTGTTCATGGTCAGATGGGTGACTGGGCATTTGGAGATGGACATAGTTATTTCCTTTGTGAAGTTGTTATAGGTTGATGAAATGGTTTCCAGGATGGAATGCTTCTATACAAAATATGATAAATTTTCAATATCAATATTTAAATATAGTTTGCGTTAAACTATGAATCAAACTATACAGAAAGGTTTTAGCTATTGGAACTATGAAACCGATTTAGAATAAATATTATTAATTAATAATCTAATATTGTTTGTTTTTATAAATGATGATGTTATAAAAAAGGCCGTCTGAAACTTTATTTTGCGTTTCAGACGGCCTGATTTTTAGTTAAAACAAAGGATTATTTATCCTGTTTGGCTTTGCGTTCTTCCAGCCAGTGTTCCAAGTAGTGGATGCTGACGCCACCTTTTTGGAAACCCGGATCGCTGAACAAGTCGCGGTGCAGCGGCGTATTAGTTTTGATGCCGGTAATCGCCAGCTCATCGAGGGCTACGCGCATTTTGGCCATGGCTTGGTCGCGGTTTTTGCCGACGACACAGACTTTGCCGATCAGGCTGTCGTAGTAAGGAGGGATGCGGTAGCCTTGGTAAATGTGGCTGTCGACGCGGATGCCGAAGCCGCCGGGCAGGTGGCAGCTTTCAATTAAGCCCGGGCTTGGAATGAAGTTGTACGGGTCTTCGGCATTGATACGGCACTCAAACGCGTGGCCTTCGACTTGAATGTCTTCCTGTTTGTATTGCAAAGGCAGGCCGGATGCGATGCGTAATTGCTCTTGGACGATGTCCACGCCGGTGATGAGTTCGGTAACCGGATGCTCAACCTGAACGCGTGTGTTCATTTCGATAAAGAAGAATTCGCCGTCTTCGTACAGGAATTCAAACGTACCTGCGCCACGATAGCCGATGCGTTTGCAAGCGTCGGCACAGGCTTTGCCGATTTTGGCGCGTTCTTCTTCAGTGATGAACGGAGCCGGTGCTTCCTCGATGACTTTTTGGTGGCGGCGCTGCATGGAGCAGTCGCGCTCGGCGAGGTAGATGGCGTTGCCGTGTTCGTCGGCAATCACTTGGATTTCGACGTGGCGCGGACGTTGCAGGTAGCGTTCCATGTAAACCATCGGGTTGCCGAATGCCGCGCCTGCTTCGGCTTTGGTCATTTCGACAGACTGGAGGAGGTCTTCTTTTTTCTCGACGACGCGCATACCGCGACCGCCGCCGCCGCCGGAGGCTTTGATAATGACGGGATAACCGACTTTATCGGCGATTTTGAGGATTTCTTCGCCGTCGTCTGGCAATGCGCCGTCAGAACCGGGAACACAAGGTACGCCGGCTTCGATCATGGCGTGTTTGGCGGATACTTTGTCACCCATCAGACGGATGGTATCGGCTTTCGGGCCGATGAAGACAAAGCCGGATTGTTCAACTTGTTCGGCAAAGTTGGCGTTTTCGGCGAGGAAGCCGTAGCCCGGGTGGATGCCGTCGGCTTCGGTGACTTCGGCAGCAGCAATGAGGGCAGGAATGTTGAGGTAGCTTTGTGCAGATGCGGCAGGGCCGATGCACACGGATTCGTCGGCAAGTTTGACGTGCAGGCTGTCTTTGTCGGCTTCGGAATGGACGGCGACAGTGGAGATGCCCATTTCACGGCAGGCTCGCAGGACGCGCAGGGCGATTTCGCCCCGGTTGGCGATCAATACTTTTTTCAGCATGATAATCTTTCCGGATGGTTCAGACGGCCTCAGCGGCCGCCTAATGCGTTGCGGATTTTTTGGTCGGTTTTGTATTGGCTCAAGGCGTAAACCGACCACATGGCTGCCGGTATCCAGCCAATCAGCGTACATTGCAGAATCAGACAGATGATGCCTGCAATCGGACGGCCGATGGTGAAAAACTGCAACCAAGGCAAGAAAATAGCCAAAATCAGACGCATGTTTTGTCCTTAATGAACAGAAAAAGGAATTTCAGACGGCCTTAAAGATAAAGGCCGTCTGAAAAAACGGATTATTCAATGATGAAGAGCGGCTCGCCGTATTCGACCGGAGTACCGTTTTCAATCAGAATTTCTTTAACGACACCGGATTTCTCGGCTTCGATTTCGTTCATCAGCTTCATGGCTTCGATGATGCACAAAGTATCGCCGACTTTAACCTGTTGGCCGACTTCGACAAAAGCGGCGGCGTTCGGGCCGGGAGCGCGGTAGAACGTACCGACCATAGGCGATTTTTGTGCGTTGGACAAATCGCGAGCGGCAGGGGCGGCGGCTGGAGCGGCTGCGGCCGGAGCAGCAGGGGCGGCAACCGGAGCGGCTGCGGCAGGGGCCGGAGCAGCATAAACAGGAGCTGCGGCGGCAGTGGTACGCGTAATGCGGACTTTTTCTTCGCCTTCGGTAACTTCAATTTCTGCAATGCCTGATTCTTCGACCAAATCAATCAGTTTTTTCAATTTACGCAAATCCATTGCTTTTCCTTTTTAGCGCGGCATAAAGTGCATATTGGGTATGCGCCGCTGTGGTTTTAGATGATTTCCTGAGACGTCGGAAGGCGGGTTTGCCATCCGGCGTTTAAATAATGTCGGAACAGGGCGGAGCCTGAGAAATGAATCTGGTTATTTTCCCGAACTTGTCGGTAAATGTCCAGTAAAAGATAGAAAAAAGGCGTTTTTCGGCGAAAAAAGAAAGGAACGCTGATTTTTGTTAAAAATTGATTTTTTCAAGAGCGTTTATTCTAATTTATTGGTTTTTCGACAAAACATGCCGTCTGAAAACCAACTTTGCGCGTATAATGGCGCCTGTTTTTTTAAAGTATGCACGACAATGGATATTTCCGATTTTGATTTTGAATTGCCCGAAAAACTGATTGCCCAGCATCCTCCGGAAGTGCGCGGCAGCAGCAGGCTTTTGGTTGCCTTGCCGACATTGCCGATTGAAGACCAATATTTCGGCGATTTACCCGATTATGTCGCACCGGGCGATGTGCTGGTGTTTAACAATACCAAAGTGATGAAGGCGCGCCTGTTCGGCCAAAAAGCCAGCGGCGGCAAAATCGAAGCCCTGATTGAACGGGTATTGGACGCGCATACCGCATTGGCGCATATCCGTTCGTCCAAATCGCCGAAACCGGGTACGGAATTGATTTTTGAAGGCGATATCCGTGCCGTCATGATGGAGCGTGCGGAAGAATTGTTTTGCCTGAAATTTGAAGGCGAGCAAACCGTTTACGAACTTTTAGAGCAAAACGGCCATCTGCCCTTGCCGCCTTATATCGAACGCGCGGCCGATGATGAAGACGACAGCCGCTATCAGACCGTGTACGCCAAATATCAAGGCGCAGTGGCCGCGCCGACGGCAGGTTTGCACTTTACTGATGAATTGTTGGGCCGTCTGAAAGCCAAAGGCGTAGAAACCGCGGAAGTAACCCTGCACGTCGGCGCCGGCACATTCCAACCCGTGCGCGTCGATAAAATTGAAGAACACAAAATGCACAGCGAGTGGTTTGACGTACCGGCCGAGACCGTTGCCGCCGTTGAAGCCGCCAAAGCGCGCGGCAATAAAGTGTGGGCAGTGGGCACAACCTCCATGCGCGCCTTGGAATCCGCCGCACGCGAAACAGGCCGTCTGAAAGCCGGTCGCGGCGATACCGATATTTTCATTACGCCGGGTTACCGCTTCAATGTTGCCGACCGATTGATTACCAATTTCCACCTGCCCAAATCAACCTTGCTGATGCTCGTCAGCGCGTTTTCGGGCATGGAGCATATCCGCAGCGTTTACCGCCATGCGGTGGAACAGGAATACCGCTTTTTCAGCTATGGCGATGCGATGATTTTGGGAAAAGCGGAATAAAGCGGAAGCGGACTGGAGCGTTTTAAACTGGTTATTTGGGTTATCCCGAATCTGAATCAGTTGGAACGCTCTACTAGAATACGCGGCTGAAGTAAGTTGCCTAAGGGTCAAATTAATGGATGAGAAAAAAATAGATTTTTTGCTGTATAGCATACCGGAAAATGTGGACTATACGACGATTCCAGAAGAGCTTGACTTGGAGGATGTGCCGCAAGAGAGGATAGATGGATTAATCGAATTGCTATCCAATGAAAATGAGGTATTACAATTTGATTCAGCATGCCTGCTTACTCATTGGGGTATTGATGAAGGCTTTGATACTTTGGTTTTGATGTTTGAGGAAGGGAAGACAGAGGGAATGATTGATCATCGTTTACATGGTTATGATGATACAGATCGGCATATCTTGTCTGCTTGTATCAGTTACTGGGCATCTAAAGCAGGTCAGAGTCAGCAAAAAGGTGATGATGCACGTCAGAAAATCTTTCCTTCTATAGCTAGAATTATTCGTAAAGCGTCATCGGCAGATTTTTCTATCAGTGAGTTGTTTTGGCTGGTCACGAAAATGCAGTTTATAGAGTGTGTGCCGCTCGTTAAGGAATATCTACAGCATATTATTGACCATCCAAGTAAACGGTATTGGGCAATCCATGATACTGTAAAATCATTATTAGAAATAGAACCGCAATTTGTTCATGATTTACTTGAAAGTAAACACAAAAAGTTATCAGACTTTGGATTATAAAAAGAATATTGTGAATAAATAAAAAAACCAAAAGGCCGTCTGAAAATGGTTTTCAGACGGCCTTTTATCTTTCCATGCTTAGGCGTCGATGTTTTGTGCCAGCAGGGCGTTGTTTTCGATGAAGGCGCGGCGCGGTTCGACTTCGTCGCCCATCAGGGTGACGAACACTTCGTCGGCGGCGATGGCGTCTTCGATGCGGACTTTCAGGAGGCGGCGGACGGTAGGATCCATCGTGGTTTCCCAAAGTTGTTCCGGATTCATCTCGCCCAAGCCTTTGTATCGTTGGATGGACATGCCTTTTTGGGCAACGCTCATCAAGATGTCCAAAGCACCTTCAAAGCTGTCGATGTCGTATTCGTTGTCGCCTTTGTAGAGCTTCGCTCCTTTGCCGACCATGCCTTTGAGTGCGGCGGCGGTTTGGGTAAGGGTTTGGTAGGCTTTGCTGTTGAGGAACTTAGGCTCGAGGTAGCTCACCATCACGTTGCCGTGCAGCTTGCGTGTGATTTTGATGAACTGGTGTCCTTCGTGGCCTTCGATGCGTTCGAGTGCGACTTCTTTTTCGTCCAAGAGGCCGCTCAATTCGGCAACGGCGCGGTCTGCGCTTTCTGCTGTGCTGAGGTCGACCGGCGATGCGTGCAACATGGCATGCAGGACGAGTTTGTCAATGATGCGGCTTTCTTGCTCGATGACGGTTTTGGCCAACAGGAATTGTTTGGCGGTATCGGCAAGCTCTTCGCCTTCGATGGTGCGGCCGTCTGAAACGATTTTGGCTTTTTCCAAGGCCAAACCGAGCAGCCATTGGTCTTTTTCCAATTCGTCTTTGAGATAGCGCTCTTGTTTGCCGTATTTGGCTTTGTACAAAGGCGGCTGGGCGATGTAGATGTAGCCGCGCTCGACCAGCTCGGGCATTTGGCGGTAGAAGAAGGTCAGGAGCAGGGTGCGGATGTGCGCGCCGTCCACGTCGGCATCGGTCATGATGATGATGCGGTGGTAGCGCAGTTTTTCGGCATTGAACTCTTCTTTGCCGATGCCTGCGCCCAAAGCGGTAATCAGCGTGGCGACTTCTTGGCTGGCCAGCATTTTTTCAAAACGTGCTTTTTCGACGTTCAAAATCTTACCTTTGAGCGGCAAAATCGCTTGGAATTTGCGGTCGCGGCCCTGCATGGCGGAGCCGCCTGCGGAGTCGCCCTCGACGAGATAGAGTTCGGACAGGGCAGGGTCTTTTTCTTGGCAGTCGGCCAGTTTGCCCGGCAGGCCCAAACCGTCCATCACGCCTTTGCGGCGGGTGATTTCGCGGGCTTTTCGTGCGGCTTCGCGTGCGCGTGCGGCATCGACGATTTTGCTGGTGATGATTTTGGCTTCGGTCGGGTTTTCTTCAAGGAAGTCGGTCAGGGCTTGGTTGATGACTTCGTTGACGACGGGGCCGATTTCGCTGGAAACCAGTTTGTCTTTGGTTTGCGATGAGAATTTTGGATCGGGCAGTTTGACGGACAACACGCAGGTCAGGCCTTCGCGCATATCGTCGCCGGCGGTTTCCACTTTGGCTTTTTTAGCCACTTCGTTGGCTTCGATATAGTTGTTGATGGTACGGGTCATCACTTGGCGTAGTGCGGTCAGGTGCGTACCGCCGTCGCGTTGCGGAATGTTGTTGGTGAAACATTGCACGCTTTCTTGGTAGCTGTCGTTCCATTGCATCGCACATTCGACGCTCATGCCGTCTTTTTCGCCGAACGCGTAGAAGATTTTTTCGTGCAACGGCGTTTTTTTGCGGTTCATGTATTGCACGAAGCCGGCCACGCCGCCGGAGAGGGCGAAGCTTTCGTGTTTGCCGTCGCGTTCGTCGGTCAGCTCGATGTCCACGCCGTTGTTCAGGAAGGAAAGCTCGCGGATGCGTTTGGCAAGGATGTCGAAGCTGTATTCGACATTGCCGAAGGTTTCCGCGCTGGCGAGGAAGCGCACGGTTGTGCCTTTTTTGTCGGAATCGCCGACAACCTTCAACGGCTCTTCGGTTTCGCCGCGTACGAAGCGGACGAAGTGTTCTTTGCCGTCGCGGTAGATGGTCAGCGTTACCCAGTCGGACAGTGCGTTGACGACGGATACGCCCACGCCGTGCAGGCCGCCGGAGATTTTGTAGCTGTTGTTGTCGAATTTGCCGCCCGCGTGCAATACGGTCATGATGACTTCGGCGGCGGAGCGTCCTTCTTTCGGGTGGATGCCGGTGGGCATACCGCGGCCGTTGTCGGCCACGCTGACGGAATTGTCGGCATGGATGGTTACGGTGATTTTGTCGCAATGTCCGGCGAGCGCTTCGTCAATGGCGTTGTCGAGCACCTCGAACACCATGTGGTGCAGGCCGCTGCCGTCCTGCGTGTCGCCGATATACATACCGGGGCGTTTGCGTACCGCTTCCAAGCCTTCCAGCACTTGTATGCTGTCGGCGCCGTATTCTTCGTGTTTTTGGTCAGTCATGGTCTTTTCTTGCTGAATTTCAAGGAATTTTTCCGTACGCGCGATGAAATGTCAAACGGGCGCGGCGGATGTGTTCCGAAAGGTCAAAATAATAGGCAATTATACCTGATTTTGCTGGAATATTCAGCGTTTTAAGTGCAAAAAGGCCGTCTGAAAGATTAAATTTCAGACGGCCTTTGTATCGGAAAACAGCTTTAGCGTTTGACGCCGCTCAATCGCGCCCAGCCTTCTTCGATTTCGGCAGGTTCGATGTCGAACCATTGGCTGTAAATGCCGCTGAGTTCTTCGACTTGTTCGTCCAAAAGGCCGGACAAGACAATGCGGCCGCCTTGTTTGGTACGCGCGGCAAGCATTTCGCCGAGCATACGCAGCGGGTTGGCCAGAATGTTGGCGACAACGACATCAAATTGACCTTGCGGCAGGCCGTCCGGCAGGTAGAACTGCGCGTCGACGTTGTTTTGCGCGGCATTGTCTTTGCTGGCTCGGATGGCTTGTTCGTCAATATCTACGCCGATGGCGGAGCCTGCGCCGAGTTTGAGGGCGGCAATGGCCAAAATGCCTGAACCGCAGCCGTAGTCCAACACGCTTTCGCCGCCTTTGAGCTGCGTGTCGAGCCATTTGAGGCAGAGGCGGGTGGTCGGATGGCTGCCGGTGCCGAAGGCAAGGCCCGGGTCGAGTTGCAGGTTGACGGCGTTGCCGTTGGGCGCTTCGTGCCAAGATGGGGTAATCCACAGGCGGTCGGAAATTTGAATCGGGTCGAATTGCGCTTGGGTCAGGCGTACCCAGTCTTGATCTTCAAGGATTTCGCCGGTGTATTTCAAATCGTTCAAACCGCATTCCTGCGCGGCGGCTTCGATAATGGAAGCGGCATCGTCGCTTTCGCCGAAAAGGGCGATGACTTTGCTTTGTTGCCAGATTTGCTCGGTCGGCATGCCCGGCTCGCCAAAAATGGCCTGCTCATTTTCTGTACCGGCGTAGGCATCTTCAATGGCGGCGGACAATGCGCCGTGTTCCATCAGCGCGTCGGCAAGGCGTTCGGCGACGGCATCGTTGACGTTGATGGTGATTTGTTGATAGGACATGGTGGGGGCTTTCTTTTTAATAAGGCCGTCTGAAAATCGACGTTGTGCTTTCAGACGGCCTTGTCAGGGATGAAACCTGATGATGCGGGTTTATCGGTTTTTCAAACCCAGTACGTCTTGCATATCGTACAGGCCTTTTTTGCCGTTTGCCCAAACTGCGGCGCGTACGGCACCGGCGGCAAAGGTCATGCGGCTGCTGGCTTTGTGGGTGATTTCCACGCGCTCGCCGTCGGTGGCGAAGAGGGCGGTGTGGTCGCCGACGATGTCGCCTGCGCGGACGGTGGCAAAACCGATGGTGGACGGATCGCGCGGGCCGGTATGGCCTTCGCGGCCGTAAACGGCGCATTCTTTGAGGTCGCGGCCGAGTGCGTCGGCAATGACTTCACCCATGCGCAACGCGGTGCCGCTGGGGGCATCGACTTTGTGGCGGTGGTGGCCTTCGATGATTTCGATGTCGTAGCCTTCGTTTAACACGCGGGCGACGGTGTCGAGGATGTGGAAGGTCAGGTTGACGCCGACGCTGAAGTTGGCGGCGAAGACAACGCCTGTTTTTTCGCCTGCGGCTTGGATGGCGGCTTTGCCTGCGTCATCAAAACCGGTCGTGCCGATGATGATGTTGACGCCTTTTTCCACGCATTTTTGCAGGTGTTTCAGGGTTGGCTCGGGGCGGGTAAAGTCGATGAGGACATCGCTTTGAGCCAGTACGGCATCCACGTCGTCTGAAATGGCAACGCCGGTTTTGAGGCCGGAGGCGAAGCCTGCATCCAAACCCAATACTTCCGAACCGGAATGCTCCAGTGCGCCGGAGAGGACGGCATCGGGATGGTTGTTGACCGCTTCAACCAAAACGCGACCCATGCGGCCGTTGACGCCGGCAATGGCGATTTTCAATGCGCTCATGGGGCTTCCTTATTTCGCGTTGGTTTCGGTAGTTGGAACGACGTTTTGTCCGGCTTGGACGGCTTCGATGGATTTTTGAATGGCATCGCCTTCGGCGCGTGCGAGGACGTCGTTTTCAAAGTACAGGGTCAGGTTGCTTTGTTCTTTGATGATGCCGTTGCGGCTGGTGTTGAAAGTGTAATCCCAGCGGTCGGCGTGGAAGGCGTCGCGCAGGAGCGGCGTACCGAGCAGCAGTTGGACTTGGTCGCGGGTCATACCTTGGCGCAGGGAAACCACGGCGCGGGGATTGAGCTCGTTACCTTGAATGATTTTGAGTTTGTAGGATGGAAAGTTGGATACGCGCTCGGCACTGCATGAGGCCAGACCTAAAATAGCGGCGATGGCAAGGCATAAGGCTTTATTCACGGGCTTACCTTTCTGTGTCATTTCGGGAAAGATGTTTATCATCGCTTGAATATTTTTAAAAAGCAAACGATAATCATCTTCTTAATTTTTCTTTTCGCCGATTTTCAATTGCAAGACCGGCGGCAGATTGCCGCCCTTTAACGGCCCAATAGTGGGCAAACGGGCGGAAAGTGCGTATTATAACGGTTATTACCTTACAGGGATATTGAATATTATGGAAAAATTCAGCAACATTGCGCAATTGAAAGACAGCGGTTTGAAAGTTACGGGTCCACGTTTGAAAATTTTGGACTTGTTCGAGACTCATGCCGAGGAGCATTTGAGTGCGGAAGATGTGTACCGTATCCTGTTGGAAGAGGGTGTGGAAATCGGCGTGGCGACGATTTATCGCGTGCTGACCCAGTTTGAACAGGCCGGCATTTTGCAACGCCACCATTTTGAAACCGGCAAAGCGGTTTACGAATTGGACAAAGGCGATCACCACGACCACATCGTCTGCGTGAAATGCGGCGAAGTAACCGAATTCCACAATCCGGAAATCGAAGCGCTGCAAGATAAAATCGCCGAAGAAAACGGCTACCGCATCGTCGATCACGCGCTGTATATGTACGGCGTATGCGGCGAATGCCAAACCAAAACCAAACGTTAATCAGTTTGTATGTTGATTTTTCAGACGGCCTTGGGCATTTTCAGCCTGAGGCCGTCTGAAACTTTATGGGCTTTACGATGAAGATTCCTTTTCTTGCGCCACGAGATTATCGTTTCCCCGACCCGTCTTACGCATTAGATGAATGCGACGGCTTGGTCGGCGTCAGCGGCGATTTGGATACCGGGCGGCTGTTGTCGGCGTATCGGCAGGGGATTTTTCCGTGGTTTAGCCGCGACGGTTGGTTCTTCTGGTATGCGGTTGCGCCACGAGCCGTGATTGTGCCGGAAAACCTGCATATCGGCCGATCGCTCGCCAAAACTTTGCGCCACAAGCCGTATCGGGTAACGGTCAACCGCTGTTTTGAAAAAGTGATTGCCCATTGCGCCAATGTGCCGCGTCCGGAACAGGACGGAACGTGGATAGAACCTGCGTTTCAGACGGCCTATTTGAAGCTGTACCATCAGGGGCATGCGCATTCGTTTGAATGCTGGCTTCCGGACGAACAAGGCGAAATGCAGTTGGCAGGCGGGTTTTACGGCGTGCAAATCGGCTGCGTGTTTTATGGCGAGTCGATGTTTGCCTTGCGTCCCGATGCGTCAAAGATTGCGTTTGCCTGCGCCGTCCCGTTTCTGGAGGATTTGGGCGTTGCGCTGATAGACTGTCAGCAGGATACCGAACATATGCGCCGTTTCGGTTCGCAGTTGATGGATTTTGCCGACTTTCAGACGGCCTTGAAGGATTTGAACGCGAAACCGTTAAAGCGGAATATCGAATGCGGCGTGGTGGCTGAAAATCTTCTGCAAAAGATTGGCGGTAAAGATTGATTTATAGACACGGGGTGTCGGCGGAATCGACAGCCTGCATATTATGATTGGGAAACCGATTGGAAAATAAATGCTATTCAATTCACTTGAACAGGCCGTCTGAAAATCTTGACTTAACCAAAATCCAGCCGTGTAACGCTCGGCGCTAATCATGTTAATAGCTGACGAAATCGCTTTTACAT
>CAUSHT010000003.1:0-26025 GCA_963531275.1 uncultured Neisseria sp. | reverse complement strand
AGGTTCAAATAAAACAGCCCCACTGCCATGGGGCTGTTTCACTACCTAGCCCCGCAACAATTATACCCAAACTTCCTAAAATCATTCCAAACAAATTTCCAATAAAAAGGCCGTCTGAAACCCCAATGTTTTGGGTTTCAGACGGCCTTTTCTCAACCTACAAACTTAACGTCCTGCTTTCAACACGCGGCGTGCAAACACGAACATACCAAAAACAAAAAACGCCAAGCCCAGCCATTTGGCGGCCGTATCCCAGTTTTCCAAGTTCAGGGCCAAAGGCGCATCCGAACCGCCGTTGGTTACGGAGAAGGCAATGATAAACGCCATAATCACACCGATCAGGCTCTCGCCGACAATCAAACCGGCAGAGAACAGCGTACCGATACGTTCCGCATTTTTCAGACGGCCTTCACAGTTTTCTTGACGGCGGGCGATGACGGATTTCAACACAGCCGCCAATACCGCACCGATCACAATCGGCATATTCACAGACGGCGGCAGGTAAATACCCATGCCCACGGCCAATACCGGCAAAGCACGCTTGCCGCCGGAAGATTTGCGCAATGTGAAATCGACCGCAATCAACGCCACGCCGATGGCCACGCCGGTGAAAATATAATCCCATTGCAGATTGTGCGAGAAAATACCTTGGGCGATGGTGGTCATCAAAGTTGCCTGAGGCGCGGCAAGGGCTTGGGCCGCATCCATGCCTTCACGCGGCATCGCGCCGGTAAAGCCGTAGGCTTCATACAAAAGCTCCAACACAGGCGAAATCACCAATGCACCGACAACGCAGCCGATAATCAGCGCAACCTGCTGTTTCCAAGGCGTCGCTTTGACCAGATAACCCGTTTTCAAATCCTGCAAGTTGTCATTGGAAATCGAAGCCACACAAATCACAGACGCGCCGCAAAACAGCGTCAACGCCAGCAGGAATTTGCGGTTTGCCTCATCAGCCATCAAGCCACCGGATTCGCCGACCAACAGCAACACCAGCGAAATAATAACGATAGAAACGATGCCCACACCCGAAATCGGGCTGGAAGACGAACCGACCAAACCGGCCATATAACCGCAAGCTGCGGCCACCAAAAAACCGATAATCGAAGCCAGCAGCGTACATACAACCACCAACAGCCAAGCCAAACCGCCGGAAATATGCGAGTCGCCGATAAAGTGGAAGAAAGACACGCCCAACACCAGCATCATCGCCAACACCCAGGCAATCATCGCCTTAGGCGACAAATCCTGTTCCGTGCGCTCGGTCATCTGCGCGCCGCCGAAATTGCGGAAAGACAGGCGCATGCCCTCGACCATCGGTTTCATCAAAGTCAACAGCGTCCAAATAGCCGCAATACCGATTGTACCCGCGCCGATAAAACGGACTTTTTCCTTCCACAAAGACATCGCAAAAGGAATCATCTCCATATCGGCAGGTTGCGGAATATGCGCCGACAGATATGGCACGGCCACACCCCAGGCAATCGAAATACCCAGCAAAATCGCGATACCTCCGGTCAGGCCGACCAGATAGCCCGCGCCTAGCAAGGCCAAAGAAAAGCCCATCGGCACTTGGAACACCGACGCGCCGCCTTTAAACCAAAAGCTCGCGCTGTCCGCCACCACACGCAAACCGCTTGCGCAAAAGCTCATTAAACCAGCCAATGCGCCGCCCGACACCAATTCCTTGATACCGCTGCCGCCTTCCTGTTGGTCCGCATCATGGTCGCCGACCTTCAAAATCTCAGCCGCCGCCACACCTTCCGGATAAGGCAAATCGCTCTTCACCACCATCGCATAACGCAAAGGCACAGTGAAAATCACGCCCAAAATACCGCCGGACATACACAGCAGCGTAGTCTGCCAAAACGGAAAGCCCGCCCAATAACCGGCCATCAGCAAACCCGGCAAGATAAAAATAATACTGGAGAGCGTACCCGCAGCCGAAGCCTGAGTCTGCACCATATTATTTTCCAGAATATTACTGCCTTTAAAAAACTTCAAAACCGCCATCGAAATCACCGCAGCCGGAATCGAAGACGCAAAAGTCAGGCCCACCTTCAAGCCCAAATACACATTGGATGCCGTAAAAATCACCGTAATCAATGCGCCGAGTATCATCCCCCGCAGCGTCAATTCACGGAAACTCGCATAAGGATCAACCGCCTGTTTCATAAAAATCTTCCTGTATCAGGTAAACAATCAAATCAAAACTTTTCAGACGGCCTTTTGATACATCCATCAGGCCGTCTGAAAAGCCTCTCTCTTGCCATTTTAATGAACTATCCGATTACACGCAAAAGCCGCACAACAATCAATGACATTACTATATAGAACCACTATAATCCCAAGATTACAAAAATTTTCAATCAAAATTAAATTATTGTTTTTTCAAAATAACTATATCAAGGATTAAGATATGAGACAGACTGGTGCAAACCATGCGCTTGAACAAGCCTTCCTAAACGACCTAGATGAGAAACTTTGGTCATCTGCCGATAAACTGCGCCAGCAGCTTGATGCCGCCAATTACAAACACATCGTACTCGGCTTAATTTTCCTTAAATACATTTCCGACAGCTTCACCCATCAGCAAGAAAAAATTCAGGCAGAGCTTAGCGACCCCGAAAATCCACTCTATCTTGACCGCACTTTCTACGATACGGACGAAGAATATCAAGAAGCCTTAAGCGTCGAACTGGAAAACCGCGACTACTACACTGCCGACAATGTGTTCTGGGTGCCGCAGCAAGCCCGTTGGGACGAGATTAAAGCCGTTTCCATCTTAAACATCGGCGCAGAGCTACCTTGGGGCGGGAAATTTTCAGGCGTCGCCAAACTGATTGATGATGCCTTCGATGCCATTGAAAAAGACAACGAAAAACTCAAAGGCGTACTCCAACGCATCAGCGGCTATGCCGTAAACGAAGACACCCTGCGCGGGCTGATTATCCTCTTCTCCGATACCAACTTTACCCGTCCGACTTACAACGGCGAGCCCGTTCATTTAGGCGCAAAAGACATTCTCGGCCACGTTTACGAATACTTCCTCGGCAGATTTGCCCAAGCAGAAGGCAAACGCGGCGGACAATATTTCACGCCGAAATCCATCGTTTCCCTGATTGTCGAAATGCTCGAGCCATACTCCGGCCGCGTGTATGACCCTGCTATGGGCAGCGGTGGCTTTTTCGTGCAAACCGAACGCTTTATCACCGCCCATCAAGGCAACATCAACAACGTTTCCATCTACGGGCAAGAATTCAACCCAACCACCTGGAAACTCGCCGCCATGAACATGGCCATCCGCGGCATTGATTACGACTTCGGTAAACACAACGCCGACAGCTTCACCCAACCGCAACACATCGACAAAAAGATGGATTTCATCATGGCAAACCCGCCATTCAACATCAGCGATTGGTGGAGCGAATCCCTAGCCGACGACCCACGTTGGGCATACGGCACGCCGCCCAAAGGCAACGCCAACTTCGCTTGGCTGCAACACATGATTTACCACCTCTCGCCCAACGGCAAAATGGCATTATTGCTGGCCAACGGCTCCATGAGCAGCCAAACCAACAACGAAGGCGAAATCCGCAAAGCCATCATCAATGCCGACTTGGTCGAATGTATGGTTGCCCTGCCCGGCCAGCTCTTCACCAACACCCAAATCCCCGCCTGCATTTGGTTTTTAAACCGCAACAAAAAGCGTAAAGGCGAAGTGTTGTTTATCGACGCCCGCCAAATCGGCTATATGAAAGACCGCGTATTGCGTGATTTCACTGCTGACGACATCGCCAAAATTGCCGACACCCTCCACGCTTGGCAACAATCAGACGGCTATGAAGACCAAGCCGCCTTCTGCAAATCCGCCACTTTAGAAGAGATTAAAGGCAACGACTTCGTCCTCACACCGGGACGCTATGTCGGCACCGCAGAACAAGAAGACGACGGCGTGCCATTTGCAGAAAAAATGCAAAATCTGACCGCTCTTTTGAAGGAACAATTTGCGAAAAGTGCGGAATTGAAAGCGGAAATTAAGAAGAATTTAGAGGGATTGGGTTATGAGTGAATTTGCAAAATTAAAAGATTTATGTTTAAAAATTGGGAGTGGAGCAACCCCAAGAGGTGGAAATAATGTTTACTTAGACAAGGGAAATTACACATTAATTAGAAGTCAAAATGTTTATAATGAAGGATTTTCAGAGCATGGTATTGTTTACATATCTGATTCTGATGCAAAGAAATTAGATAATGTAAGCGTGGAAGAAAATGACGTTCTAATAAATATTACTGGGGATTCTGTTGCAAGAGTTACCTTACCCGATAACAGATATTTGCCTGCTAGAGTAAACCAGCATGTTGCTATATTAAGAGCCAATCCCGAAAAATTAGATTTTCAGTTTCTGAAATACTCATTAATTGAAAAATCAATGCAGGAATATTTACTGACTTTAGCCAGTTCTGGGGCTACTAGGAATGCATTAACAAAAGGAATGCTCGAAAATATAGAAATAAAACTTCCATCATTAGATGAGCAAAAAAGAGTTTCTGGATTATTATCTAAATTTGACCAAAAAATTCAACTCAACACCCAAATCAACAAAACCTTGGAACAAATCGCCCAAGCCCTGTTTAAAAGCTGGTTTGTCGATTTCGATCCCGTGCGAGCCAAAGTCCAAGCGCTTTCAGACGGCCTTAGCCTTGAACAAGCAGAACTTGCCGCCATGCAGACAATCAGCGGAAAAACACCCGAAGAACTGACCGCACTTTCACAAACACAGCCTGACCGCTACGCCGAATTAGCCGAAACCGCCAAAGCGTTTCCGTGTGAGATGGAGGAGATTGATGGGGTTGAAGTGCCGAAGGGGTGGGAGCTTAAGCCCTTAGGAGATTTAATTTCTTTTGTGAAAGGTAAAAAACCAAAATCTGTATCACCAAAACAAGAAGAAAATATGTTGCCACATATTCTTACTTCATCACTAGAAGGTAAATACAATGAATTTTGTGAAAGTAATAAACTTGTAACTATTGAATATCATAATACTATTATGTTAATGGATGGTAGCAATTCAGGAAGAATTGCTATTGGTCATAATGGCGTAATTGGATCAACATTAGCCAAAATCAACCTTGATAATAATAAACTTTGGGCTGTTATTTATCAATTCCTTAAACATAAGGAAGCTGATATTCAAGCTAATACAACAGGAACAACTATACCGCACACAGATAAAAACAGAGTAAATAATTATCTGATGGTTATTCCTGATAATTTTCTATTAGAAAAATTTACTGAGTTATTTGATAACTCATTGTTAAAAATAATTTCAAATAGAAATCAAATTATTAGCTTAGAAACAATCAGAGATTTGTTACTACCTAGATTGTTGAATGGAGAAATCCAATTATGATGAACTGGGTGCTTGAATCAATAAAAAAACTTCCAAGCTTTCAGCACTATCAATGGCATATAGATAGTGCTATTGATAACGTATATACAAATCCAACTTTTAGTATTGAGTTATGTAAGTCAGTTACCGAAGGAATATGCAAAACCATTTTAACAGATAAAAACATTACCGAAATACCAAAGGATTTTTCACCTCTTGTCGGAAAAACAATAGATAGTCTGAATTTAAACTCCCATACAGATAAAGAACATTTAACAACGTTATGTACTCGAATGAAAGGAGTATGTAGCTATATATCTGAAATTAGAAATAAAACAGGAAATTTTGGTTCGCATGGACAAGATATAGAGCATTTAGGAGCAACAAGTGATTTATCTATATTCGTTCTTAATACAACAAATACTATTTTAGGGTTTATTCTACATTTCTATCATGTAACGAACGATTACCGTTTAAGTGCTCGGATAAGATATGAAGACAATCAACAAATAAATAATCTTATTGATGAAGAATATATGATTGAAGGTAAATATATGATTTCATATTCAAAAGCCTTATTTGACCAAGATTTAGACGCCTACAAAGACTTAATACTAGAATTTGAACAAAAGCAAAGTTCAACGGAGTAGATAATGCTAAATGAAAAGATGATTGAACAACTAACTATACTTCGCTTACAAAACTTGGGCTGGGAATATCGCTACGGTAAAGACTTGCCTGTTCATGAAGGCGAGTTTGCCCGTGGCGATTTGAGCGGTGTAGTTTTTATTGAGCAACTGCGGGAGGCGGTGCGCAAACTCAACCCGCAGCTGCCTGAAAGTGCGGTTGATTCTGTGGTCAAATCCGCGACGAAAAGCGATATTGGCGACTTGGTAGTGCGTAATCAGGCGTTTTATAAACTGTTACGTGATGGCGTGCGGGTGGAATATCAGGCTGATGGTGAGCAGAAAATCGAGATGGCGCGCTTGGTGGATTTTGAGCATGTGAAGAACAACCGCTTTGTTGCCGTCAATCAGCTGGAAATCCGCAGCCGTAAAGGGGGCAAACGGATTCCTGATATTATCGGCTTTGTAAATGGACTGCCCTTGGTGGTATTTGAGCTGAAAAATCCGTTGCGTGAATCGGCGGATTTATTGCAGGCGTTTAATCAATTTGAAACCTATAAAGATGAGATTGCCGAGCTGTTTGTTTACAACCAAGCCCTGATTATTTCAGACGGCATTGCCGCACGTTTGGGCTCGCTTTCGGCAGATTTCCAACGCTTTACGCCGTGGAAAGTGGTCGATGAAAAAAACAAAAGCGCGCGCTTATATTTTGATGATGAATTGCAAAGCCTGCTCAGTGGTTTGATGAAACCTGAGGATTTATTGGACTATATCCGCTATTTCGTCTTATTTGAGCGAGATTCCAACGGCAAAACCATTAAAAAAATCGCGGCATACCATCAATATTACGGCGTGAATGAGGCGGTAGATTCCACTCTTTTTGCGACTTCCGAAAAAGGCGACCGCCGCATTGGCGTGATGTGGCACACGCAGGGTTCGGGCAAATCGATTTCCATGTTGTTTTATGCCGGCAAACTGCTTGCACAGCCTGAATTGAAAAATCCCACTATTGTGGTGGTCACCGACCGCAATGATTTGGACGGTCAGCTTTTCCAAACTTTTTCTTCCGGAAAAGATTTAATCAAACAAACGCCACAACAAGTGGAAGACCGCGATCAACTGCGCCAACTGCTCGCGCAAAATGAAGTCGGCGGCGTGTTTTTTACGACAATTCAGAAATTTGCCCTAAATGAGGAAGAAAGCCGCTTCCCTGTTTTAAATGAGCGCAGCAATATTATTGTGATCAGCGATGAGGCACACCGCAGCCAATATGGCTTTACGCAAAAATTGCATAAAGGCAAATTTCAAGCAGGCTATGCCCGCCATTTGCGCGATGCGCTGCCTAATGCTTCGTTTATCGGTTTTACCGGTACGCCGATTAGCCTAGAAGATAAGGATACGCAGGATGTGTTCGGGCGTTATGTGTCCATTTATGACTTGCAAGACGCGGTGGAAGATGGCGCAACGGTGCCGATTGTGTATGAAGCGCGCCAAATCCGCTTAAACGAAAAAGAACACGATGAGCTATTCAAAGAAATTGATGATTTGCTGGAAGAGGAGCAATCCCCTGCCCTGCGTTTGCAGGAAAAATTGCTGGGTTCGCAAGCCCGTTTGGCCGATTTAGCCGCGGATTTTGTGCAGCATTTTGCCAAACGCAATGAAGTCGTCGACAGCAAAGCAATGATGGTGGTTTCCAGCCGTCAGATTTGCGTGGACTTATACAACGAAATCATCAAGCTGCGCCCTGAATGGCATTCGGACAATATCAACGAAGGGACGATTAAAATTGTGATGACGGGTTCGGCTTCCGATGCGCCGGAAATGCAGAAACACGTTTACAGTAAACAGGAAAAACAAACGCTGGAACGCCGCTTTAAAGACCCGAACGATCCGCTGAAAGTGGTGATTGTGCGCGATATGTGGCTGACGGGCTTTGATGCACCTTGCTGTAATACGATGTATATCGACAAGCCGATGCAGGGGCATAACCTGATGCAGGCGATTGCTCGGGTTAACCGTGTATTCCGCAATAAAAGCCGAGAAAACGGCGGCTTGATTGTGGATTATGTCGGCATTGCCGAAAAACTCAAAGAAGCAACCCAGCAATACACCAATTCACAAGGCAAGGGCAAGCTGACTGATAACGTGATTGATGTGTTCTTTAAAATGAAAGAGCATTTGGAATTTATCCGCAGCCTGTTTGCAACGCCAGTTGAAGGGAAAACCTTTGATGTTCAGACGGCCTTAGAAAAAGATAATCCGAATGATCTTCTGATGGCTATTCGTTTTGCCGCCAACCATATTTTGGGCCTCGATCGATTACCGTTTGATGGCAAAGCGCACGAGCAACATTGGTTTAATAAAAAAGAAACCGAGCCACGCAAAAAAGCCTTTTTAAAAGCGGCAGGTTTGGTGAAAAAAGGCTATATGCTGTGCGGCGCATTGGCTGAAATTGAGCCATACATCCAAGAAATTGCCTTTTATGATGCGGTGCGAGCAATATTAACGAAACGCTCCCCAGGGAAAAATCCAACGGAAAGACAGGTTTTATTGAAAAAACTGGTCAATCAAGCCGTCTATTCCGAAGGCGTAATTGATTTGTTTGACCTACTGGAAAAACCGCAGCCACAAATTAGTCTACTTTCTGAAGAGTTTTTGCAGACTATTAAAAACAGCCCGACTAAGAATCTGTGGGTTAGCGCGGTGGAGCGTTATTTGGCAAGCGAAATCAAAGCCAAATCAGGTGCGAACCTCACCTTGCAAAAAGACTTCGAGCAACGTTTGAAAGAAGCCCTAAATCAATACCACAACCACAATTTAAGCGTGGTAGAGATTTTGGATGAGCTCTTCAAAATGAGCCAAGACTTCCAAGAACGCTTAGCTTTAGGTGAAAAGCTGGGGCTGAAAAAAGAAGAACTTGCCTTCTACGAAGCCCTCGCCCAAAACCAAAGCGCCCGTGAACTGATGGGCGATGAAGTATTGAGCAAACTTGCCAAAGAAATTACCGATACTTTAAGACGCTCAGTTACCATCGACTGGCAATACAAAGAAGGCGTTCGCGCCAAAATGCGTATTCTCGTGAAACGAGCTTTACAGCGTTATAAATACCCACCGGATAAACAGGAAGAAGCCGTGAGCTATGTGATTAAGCAAGCGGAGGAAGTAGCCGAAGAATTACTGAGTGAGGCATAGCGTAGGATTTGGGGCAGTTTGTCGGTTTCAGGTAGAATAACGCCAAATTCATCAACCGTTCAGAAAGCCGCCGCCATGTATTCACTCGTCCGCCCCATCCTGTTCCGTTTCGATGCAGAAAAGGCCCATCATTTCACGCTCAACAGTTTGCGTTCTATCGAAAAACTCGGCCTGCTGCCCAAGGTGGACAGCCACACCCGACCAACCGAGCTGATGGGTTTGCAGCTGCCCAATCCGGTCGGCTTGGCGGCAGGTTTGGATAAAAACGGCGAGTGTATCGATGCGTTTGCCGCTTTGGGTTTCGGCTTTGTCGAAATCGGCACGGTAACGCCCAAGCCGCAGCCGGGCAATCCGCAGCCGCGCCTTTTCCGCGTTCCCGAACACCAAGGCATCATCAACCGCATGGGTTTCAACAACCACGGCATCGACGCGATGATCCGCAACATTGAAAACAGCCGCTTTAAAGGCATTTTGGGCATCAACATCGGCAAAAATGCCGTTACACCGATTGAAAACGCGGCCGACGATTATCTGATTTGCTTGGAAAAAGCCTACGCCCACGCAAGCTACATCACGGTCAATATTTCCTCCCCCAATACGAAAAACCTGCGCGCCTTGCAGGGCGGCGACGAGTTGAGCGCATTGTTGGAAGCCTTGAAAAACAAACAGGCGCAACTGGCGGCCGCGCATGGCAAATATGTGCCGCTGGCGGTCAAAATCGCGCCGGATTTGGACGAAGCGCAAATCGACGACATCGCCCATGTGGTCAAATCTGTGGAAATGGACGGCATCATCGCCACCAACACGACCATCGACAAATCAAGCTTGGGCAGCCATCCGCTCGCAGGCGAACAAGGCGGCTTGAGCGGCTTGCCCGTACGCGAGAAAAGCAATCAGGTGTTGAAACTTTTGGCGGAACGCATTGACGGCAAGCTGCCGATTATCGGCGTCGGCGGCATCATGAACGGCACGGACGCGGCAGAAAAAATCCGCTTGGGTGCCAGTGCGGTGCAGGTGTACAGCGGTTTGATTTATCGCGGCCCTGAATTGATTAAAGAGTGTTTGGCTGCGTTGAAATAATACTTTTCCAAAAACAAGGCCGTCTGAAATCTTTCAGACGGCCTTTTGATATGCTTTCATTCTTCAAACAGATTGCCTTGTGCCAATAAGGTTTTGACCGGTGTGAAATCGCGGCGGTGTTCCGGCAAGACGCCGTATTGTTTCAACGCGGCCAAATGTTGCGCCGTGCCGTAGCCTTTGTGGCGGTCAAACCCGTATTGCGGGTAACGTTTCGCCAATTCATACATTTCTGCGTCGCGCGCGGTTTTGGCCAAAACCGAAGCGGCGGAGATTTCAATAATTTTGCTGTCGCCTTTGACCACTGCTTCGGCAGGGACATTCAAATCTTTCGGCACGCGGTTGCCGTCTATCCACACTTTGTCGGGAGTGACCGACAGCCCCTCGACTGCGCGCTTCATCGCGGCCATGGTTGCGTGCAGGATGTTCAGTTGCAGGATTTCGTCGGGGTCGGCAAAGGCAATGCTCCACGCAACCGCCTGTTCCTTAATCATCTGCGCCAACATATCGCGCTTTTTTTCGCTCAGTTTTTTTGAGTCGGTCAAACCCGGCAGGTCAAAATGTTCCGGCAAAATCACTGCCGCCGCAAATACGCTGCCGACCAAAGGGCCACGTCCCGCTTCGTCCACGCCTGCGCTTAAAACCGTCGCCATTTCTTCACCGCCTGTCTGATTCAAAGCCGCCATTATATCCGCTTGCGGCAGATAAAATCTGCAATAGGACAAACCGTTTGGGAGCAGTTCAAATTTCATCTGCTTTACCAATCAGTTATAATTTACATCCCCACATACTGATACGTTTTACAACATGCCTGCTCAATCCGAACGCCCCCATTTTTCCGAACGCTGGCTCAACGCCTACGAACGCTACCGCTATCGCCGCCATATCCACGCCTTCCGCCTCGGTTTGGCGATCGTGTTCTCCACCCTGTTGGCCAAAGTCTTCCACCTGCAACACGGTGAGTGGATCGGCATGACCGTCTTTGTCGTCCTCGGCATGCTGCAATTCCAAGGCGCGATTTACTCCAAAGCGGTCGAACGCATGCTCGGCACGGCCATCGGTTTAGGCGTCGGTTTGGCCGTTTTATGGTTGAACCAGCATTATTTGCAAGACGGCGTTTTCTTCTATCTGATTATCGGTGCCGCCAGCGCAGTGGCCGGTTGGTCTGCGGTCGGCAAAAACGGCTATGTCGCCATGCTTGCTGGTTTGACCATGTGCATGCTCATCGGCGACAGCAGCCACCACTGGCTCGACAGCGGCCTGATGCGCGCCATGAACGTTTTGATTGGTGCCGCCATCGCCATTGCCGCCGCCAAACTCCTGCCCCTGCGCTCCACCCTGATGTGGCGCTTCATGCTTGCCGACAACCTCACCGACTGCGCCAAAATGATTGCCGAAATCAGCAACGGCAAGCGCATGACGCGCGAGCGTTTGGAACAAAACATGATTAAAATGCGCAAAATCAATGCCCGCATGGTCAAAAGCCGCAGCCATCTGGCCGCCACATCCGGCGAAAGCCACATCAACAACAATATGATGGAAGCCATGCAGCATGCCCACCGCAAAATCGTCACCACCACCGAGCTGCTCCTGACCACCGCCGCCAAACTGCGCGCGCCTACGCTCAACGAAAGCGAAATCCGCCTGCTCGACCGCCATTTCAACCAACTCCAACGCGAGCTGCGCCTGACCGTCCGCCTCATCAAAGGCCACTACGCCCGCCGTATCCGCATCGATACTTCGCTCAATACCGAACTAAGCAAACCGGCCGCCCGCCTGCATTACGACTGGCAAGGCTTCCTCTGGCTCAGTACCAATATGCGTAACGAAATCGCCGCATTGGTGATCCTGTTGCAACGTTCGCGCAATAAATGGTTGGACAAAAAAGAGTTACTGCGCCTCAAAGAACACCTACGCAACGATAACCGATCCGGAGCAACAATAGGCCGTCTGAAAAACACAAACTCAAAATAAAAGACAAAAGCAAATTAGCCGCCGACATCATCGGTCAATAAAAAAGGCCGTCTGAAACCCAATGGTTCAGACGGCCTTTCAATCAATCCAAGCAACAATAAATGCTGCATAAAGCAAAATCCCCTGCGATTGCAGGGGATTTTTATATTTGGTTGCGGGAGCAGGATTCGAACCTACGACCTTCGGGTTATGAGCCCGACGAGCTACCATGCTGCTCCATCCCGCGTCAGAAGTTGTAACTATACGGAAAGACGGAATCGCTGTCAAGCGTTTTTGACAGAAAATGCGAAAAACGCCGCTTTACAAAAAACCATCCGCATGGTTTAATTTTCGTTAATAAAGAAACAGGGGTGCTGCTTTCAAACCGAGCGGCTGAGAAATACCCTTTACACCCGAACAGGATAATACCTGCGTGGGGAGTTTCGGCAAATGTGATTTTAAACGGTTGATTGAAGCTATCCACAAGGCCGTCTGAAAAAAAGCAATGCTCCTGTTTCCATTTCATAACCGAGAAACAGGAGCAATTTTTTATGACTACCGCTAAAAAAACCGGCGATGAGGCACGCCGTCTTTCCGACTTGAGCGAAGACATCGGCATCCGCTTCCAATATCCCAATTCCGACCGCGTCTATATCCCGGGCAGCCGCGCCGACATCCGCGTGCCTTTGCGCGAAATCCGTCAGGACGACACCTACACGGCTCAAGGTACGGAAGCCAATCCGCCAATTCCGGTGTACGACACCAGCGGCGCATACGGCGATCCGGCGGCGCACATCGACTTAAAACAGGGTTTGCCACACGTCCGCACCGCATGGCTGGATGAACGGAGCGATACCGAAATCCTGCCCAAGCTTTCCAGCGAATACGGCACCGAACGCGCGCACGATCCGAAAACCGCCCATCTTCGCTTCAACCAAATCACCCGTCCGCGCCGCGCCAAAGCCGGCCGCAACGTAACCCAGCTCCACTACGCCCGCCAAGGCATCATCACGCCGGAAATGGAGTTTGTCGCCATACGCGAACGCATGAAGCTGGACGAACTTTTCAGACGGCCTGAATACGCCAAACTCTTGAAACAGCACGCAGGGCAAAGTTTCGGTGCGAATATCCCAACCCATCCCGACCAAATCACGCCCGAATTTGTGCGCCAAGAAATCGCCGCCGGACGCGCGATTATCCCTGCCAACATCAACCATCCCGAACTCGAACCGATGATTATCGGCCGTAACTTCCGTGTAAAAATCAACGGCAACTTGGGCAACTCCGCCGTCACTTCCAGCCTGACCGAAGAAGTCGAAAAAATGGTGTGGTCGCTGCGTTGGGGCGCGGACACGATTATGGACTTATCCACAGGCGCGCACATCCACGAAACGCGCGAATGGATTATCCGCAACGCGCCCGTCCCCATCGGCACCGTGCCTATTTACCAAGCGTTGGAAAAAACCGGCGGTATCGCCGAAGATTTGACTTGGGATTTGTTCCGCGACACCTTAATCGAGCAGGCGGAACAAGGCGTGGACTATTTCACCCTGCACGCAGGCGTATTGCTGCGTTATGTGCCGATGACCGCCGACCGCCTCACCGGCATCGTATCGCGCGGCGGCTCCATCATGGCGAAATGGTGCCTTGCCCATCATCAGGAAAACTTCCTCTACACGCATTTCGACGAAATCTGCGAAATCATGAAAGCCTACGACGTCTCGTTCAGCCTCGGCGACGGCCTTCGTCCCGGCTGCATTGCCGATGCCAACGACGAATCCCAATTTGCCGAGCTGCACACCTTGGGCGAATTGACCGCCAAAGCATGGGAACACGACGTACAGGTCATGATCGAAGGCCCCGGCCATGTACCGTTGCAACGCGTGAAAGAAAACATGACCGAAGAGCTGCAACACTGCTTTGAAGCGCCTTTCTACACCCTCGGCCCGCTCGTTACCGACATCGCCCCCGGCTACGACCACATCACCTCGGGCATAGGCGCGACCAATATCGGCTGGTACGGCACAGCCATGCTCTGCTACGTGACCCCGAAAGAGCATCTCGGCCTGCCCGATAAAGAAGACGTGCGTACCGGCATCATTACCTACAAACTCGCCGCCCACGCCGCCGACCTCGCCAAAGGCTGGCCGGGCGCACAGTTGCGCGACAACGCCCTGAGCAAGGCGCGTTTCGAATTCCGCTGGCGCGACCAATTCCGCCTCAGCCTCGACCCCGAACGCGCCGAGAGCTTCCACGACGAAACCCTACCCGCCGAAGGCGCGAAAATCGCCCACTTCTGCTCGATGTGCGGTCCCAAATTCTGCTCGATGAAAATCACGCAGGAAGTGCGCGACTATGCCGACAAGCAAAAAGCCCAGCAGCAAGGCATGGAGGAAAAAGCGATTGAGTTCGTCAAAAAAGGAGCGAAGCTTTACAGTTAAAACGTAAAGCAAAAAAAGGCCGTCTGAAAATGTTTCAGACGGCCTTTTTAGCGAATAGTCTTTAAACGCCCTCCGGCTGTTTATTTTTCCACCCTGCGAAAATGGTGCGGACGGAAACCCAGCGCGGCGAGGGAAACAAAGTAGAGGCCGCCACCCAAGGCAATCAGGACGCAGAGTTGGCCTGCTTTTTTAAAGCCGCCGACGTGTACCCATTCAAACGGCAGATAATATTGCGCCAGCCACAAACCGCCGCCCATGACGACCAAAGAGATGACCATTTTGACCAAAAACGCAGCCCAACCTTTGCCGGGGCGGTAGATGCCGTGTTTGCGCAAAAGAAAAAACAGCAAACCTGCATTCAGACACGCGCCCAAACCGATAGCGAGGGATAGGCCGACGTGTTTGAGCGGCGAAATGAAGGCAAGGTTCATCAACTGCGTGCAAATCAGCGTGAAAATAGCGACCTTAACGGGAGTTTTGATGTTTTGACGCGCGTAGAAGCCGGGTGCCAACACTTTAATCATAATCAGCCCGATCAAGCCGAAGGAATAGGCAATCAGCGCGTGTTGGGTCATTTGCGCGTCGTGCAGCGTAAATTCACGGTACATGAACAAGGTCGTAACCAACGGAAAAGACAACACGGCAAGTCCAACGGCGGCAGGCAGGGTCAGCAGCATACACAAGCGCAAACCCCAGTCGAGCAGACCGGAAAACTGCTCGGTATCCTGACTGGCGGCGTGTTTGGACAAGGTAGGCAACAAGATTGTACCGAGTGCCACGCCCAAAACGCCGGTGGGCAATTCCATCAGTCGGTCGGCGTAATACATCCATGACACGCTGCCGGACTGCAAAAATGAGGCAAAAATGGTGTTGATAACCAAGGAAATCTGCGCCACGCTCACGCCCAAAATAGCCGGCGCCATCTGTTTCATTACGCGGTTGACCGCTGCGTCTTTAAAGCTGAGTTTGGGCATTTTCAAGAAGCCCAGTTTCGCCAACCAAGGCAGTTGGAACACCAGCTGCAACACGCCGCCGACAAATACCGCCCACGCCAAAGCCATAACAGGCGGATCAAAATACGGTACGAAAAACAGGGAAAAGACGATAAAGGAGATGTTCAAAAAAGTCGGCGTAAAGGCGGGAATGCCGAATTTATGATAGGAGTTGAGTATCGAGCCGACAAAAGACGACAAGGAAATCAAAAAGATATAAGGAAACGTTACCCGCAGCAGGTCGATGGAGAGCTGAAACTTATCGGCATCTTTGGCAAAACCGGGCGCGGAAACATAAATCACCCACGGCGCGGCAAGTATGCCCAGCGCAGTAACGATGACCAGCACAAACGACAGCATGCCGGCCACATGGCGCACAAATGCCTGCGTAGCTTCGGGAGAGCGGGTTTCTTTGTATTCCGCCAAAATCGGTACGAAGGCTTGGGCAAATGCGCCCTCTGCAAACACGCGCCGCAACAGGTTGGGCAGTTTGAACGCGACAAAAAACGCATCCGTCGCCATGCCTGCACCAAACGCACGGGCGATAATCGTATCGCGCACAAAGCCTAAAATGCGCGACACCATCGTCAGGCTGCCAACCTTGGCCAAGGCTCCCAATAAATTCATGTGTTTTCCTTACTTGTCTTTCAGGCCGTCTGAAAATCCGGCTTCTTCCAATACTGCCGCCGCCGCCAATGCCGCCGTATCTTTTTTCAACAGCAGATGCAAGGCGTGGAAATCTTGTTCCAATGCGGCCACGGCCTCAGGGCGGTCATACCAGTCTGCCACAGCCTGCGCCAGTTTTTCAGGGACGGCATCGTGTTGCAGCAGCTCGGGAACGGCGGCTTTACCCAATAGAATATTGGGCAAACCGACATGCGGCACTTTGATTTTGTTTTTCACATACGCATAAGTCAGCGGCGAAATTTTGTAGCTGATAACCATAGGCCGCTTGCACAAGGCCACTTCCAAAGTCGCCGTACCACTGGTGACCAATACCACGTCGGCAGCGGTGCAAACCGTATCCGACTGCTTGTCGGTCAACGTAATGGGAAGGGCGGCAAATTCAGGTTGCGCCAAAATTTCACTAATGCGTTTGCGCGTTGCGACCGTCGCCACAGGCAGTAAAAACTGTGCCTGCGGATAACGTTTCAGCAGCAACAAGGCCGTCTGAAAAAACACCGCCGCCATGTAATCGATTTCGCTCACACGGCTGCCGGGCAATATGGCAAACACGGGCACGTCCGCAGGCACACCCAGCTTCTGCCGCGCCACCGCCCTATCCGCCTCCACCGACATGGTTTGCGCCATCGGATGGCCGACAAACTCAGCCTTGCCTCCGGCATCGATATATAACTGCGGCTCCATCGGAAACAGGCACAACACGCGGTTGACCTGATGCACGATTTTATTGACCCGTTCGCGCCGCCACGCCCAAACCGACGGGCTGACATAATGAATGGTATGAATGCCTGACTGCTTGAGTTTTTCCGCCACGCCGAGATTAAAGTCCGGCGCATCGATGCCGATAAACACATCCGGCTTGAGGCGGATTAAATCGTTCACCAGCCCTTTGCGGATTTTCAAAATCTGCGGCAGGCGTTTGATGACCTCAACAAAACCGCGCACCGCCAGCTTTTCCTGATCGTACAAACTCTCGAAACCCTCCGCCTTCATGCGCTCGCCGCCGATGCCGGTAAACCGCGCGTTCGGGCAACGCGCCTTAATGGCACGGATTAAGTGTGCGCCGAGCAAGTCGCCGGAAGCTTCGCCGACGCTGATGGCGATAAGGGGTGAAGAATTGGGGTTCATGTTGTTGAGGTTCGGAAGCTAAAAGATTTTGAGGCAAACATTTGCCCGCCCGCTTTCAGACGGCATCAGCAGCAAACGGACAGGAAACCTGCCCCGCTGATCGGATTTTTGCAATCCAAAGGCCGTCTGAAAAAGTTTCAGACGGCCTTCAATCCATCAATCAACGGATAATGCCGCGTGTGGATTGTGCAAAAAAGTCTTTAAATACCGCCAATTCGCTTTGGGTTTCGGCGCGTTTCAGAATGTCTGCCTTGGCCTCTTCAAACGGAATGCCGCGATGGTAAATGGTTTTATACACATCTTTGACGGAGGCAATCTGTTCGGCAGTGAAACCGTTGCGGCGCATACCTTCGCTGTTGAGGCCGGCCGGTTCGGCGCGGTAGCCAGCAGCCATGAAGTACGGCGGTACGTCTTTGTGTACGCCGGCAGCAAACGCGGTCATGGCGTAGTCGCCGATTTGGCAGAACTGGAACACCAGCGTGTAGCCGCCCAAGACGACGTAGTCGCCGATGGTAACGTGGCCTGCGAGTGAGGCGTTGTTGGCGAAGATGGCATGGTTGCCGACCACGCAGTCATGGGCGAGGTGGCAGTAGGCCATAATCCAGTTGTCGTCGCCGATACGGGTTTCGCCGATACCGGTAACCGTACCGAGGTTGAACGTCGTAAATTCGCGGATGGTGTTGCCGTTGCCGATAATCAGCTTGGTCGGCTCGTTGCGGTATTTTTTGTCCTGCGGAATTTCGCCGAGGCTGGCAAATTGGAAAATGCGGTTGTTTTCACCGATGGTCGTATGGCCGTTGATGACGACGTGCGGGCCGATTTCGGTATTCGCACCAATTTGCACATTGGGGCCGATGATGCTGTATGGGCCGACTTTGACGCTGGAGTCGAGCTCGGCTTTAGGGTCGATGACGGCGGTCGGATGGATAAGGGTCATGCTGTTTCCTTGCTGTCTGATACAGGTATTGCCTGCAAGATGCCGTCTGAACTTTCAGACGGCCTGTCCCATTCTTACACCACGCGTTTGGCACACATAATCACGGCTTCAACGGCAACTTGGCCGTCGACTTTGGCAACGGCGTTGAATTTGCCGATACCGCGTTTGTTGGTCAACAGCTCGACTTCAAAAACCAGTTGGTCGCCGGGGATGACTTGGCGTTTGAAACGAGCGTCGTCGATACCGGCGAAGAAGAAGAATTCGTTTTCTTTGCGGCCGCCTTCGCTGAGAATGGCGAGTGTGCCGCACGCTTGCGCCATGGCTTCGATAATCAGCACGCCGGGCATCACGGGCAGGTCGGGGAAGTGGCCTTGGAACTGCGGCTCGTTCATGGTGACGTTTTTAATCGCAGTCAGGGTTTTCATCGGTTCGAACGCAGTAATGCGGTCGAGTTGCAAAAACGGATAACGGTGTGGGATAAGTTTTTGAATGTCTTTGGCTTCGATCGGGAGTTGTACGTCCATGATGTTCGTCTTTCCTTGTTTGTATTGGGTTTAAACGTATTCGGATGCGGGGCGCGGACTGTTTGCGCCGCCTTTAGGCTTCGTCGCTGTCGGCAAGCTGTTTTTCCAGCGTTTTGAGGCGTTTGTTCATTTCGCTCAAACGGTGGATATAAACGGCATTGCGCGCCCAGTCTTTGTAGCCCGACATCGGGAAAATACCGGCCAGATGCTGGCCGCTTTCGGTAATGCTGTGAGTGACAGATGTACCGCCGCCGATGGTGGTTTTATCGGCGATTTCGATGTGTCCGACCGTGCCGACGCCGCCGCCGATAATACAATAATTGCCGATGGTAACGCTGCCGGAAATGCCGGTCTTGGCGGCGATAACGGTGTGCGAACCGATTTTGCAGTTGTGGCCGATTTGGACTTGGTTGTCGATTTTGGTGCCGTTGCCGACGGTCGTGTCGCTCATTGCGCCGCGGTCGATATTGGTGTTCGAACCGATTTCCACATCATCGCCCAGCGTGACTGCGCCGGTTTGCGGAATTTTAAACCATGAATCGCCGGCGAAGGCCAAGCCGAAACCGTCTGCGCCGATGACGGCGCCGCTGTGGATTTCGACACGGTTGCCCAAAGTGCAGCCGTAATAGATGACAGCGTTGGGATGCAGCACAACTTCATCGCCCAACGTGCAATCATGTTGAACAACGGCATTGGCTAAAATACGGCAGCCTTCGCCCAATACGGCATTCGCGCCGATATAGGCATTTGCGCCGATTTCGCAGCTTGCCGGTACTTTGGCGCTCGCTTCGACAACGGCAGTCGGATGTACGCCGCCCTGTGCTTTGACGATCGGTGAGAACAATCGTGCCACTTTGGCAAAATAAAGATAAGGATCGGCAGCCACAATCAGGTTGCGGCCTGCAAATTCGTCTGCGGCTTTCGGCGACACAATCACTGCGCCTGCCTGGCTGTCGTGTACTTCGGCTTTGTATTTCGGATTGGCCAAAAAGCTGATGTGTTCCGCCTGCGCCTGATCCAAAGGACGGACGGTGGTAATGGCGATGTCTTCGCCTTTCCATTCGCCGCCGAGTTGGGAAACGATTTGGGACAGGGTGTATGCTTGTGAAGTCATGATAATCTGCCGTCAAGATGTCAGGCCGTCTGAAAGATGCCGGTTTGGGTTTCAGACGGCCTTAGGTTTGTCTGTATGGTTACATTCGCTGCCGAGCAGGGTCAGTGAGCATTTAGGGCTTTGATAACGCTGTCGGTAATGTCATAGCGGCCGTTGACGTAAATCACATCCTGCAAGATGAAGTCGTAACCTTCGCGCTTGGCCAAATCGACGATGACGCGGTTGGCATTTTGCTGGAGCGCGGCGAATTCTTCATTGCGGCGCAGGTTGTAGTCTTCTGCCAACTCGGTCTGCTGCTTGCGGAATTTCTGTACCAGATTGCGCCATTTTTGGGTTTCCGCTTCCCTTTGGCTGTCGCTGAGCTTGTCGCCGCTCAGTTTTCGCTCTAAAGCCTCGCCTTCCTGCTGCAGCTTTTGCAAGGCGGTTTGACGGCTTTTGAACTCTTTTTCCAAAGTCATCTGAATGTTTTGCGCCTGCTTGGATTCCTGATAAACGCGCTCGGTATTGATAAAACCGATTTTCTGCACGCCATCCGCCGCCGCTTGCGGCAACAGCACGAAACCCGGCAGGGCTACGGCGAGGACACGGAGGGTGTCGGCTATTTTACTCATGATAAAAATCCTTGCTTGAAAACAAACGGGCGGTTTGCAATAAGCTTGCCGCCAATCTGCCATGAGGCCGTCTGAAACGGACAAACCCGGTTTCAGACGGCCTAAACATCATCAGAATGTCGTACCGAGTTGGAATTGGAAGCGTTGGATTTCGTCGCCTTCTTTTTTCTTAATCGGATAAGCATAACTGAACTTCATCGGACCCAGCGGAGAGAGCCAGGTCACGGCAGCACCGGCAGAGTAACGCAATTCGTTTTTAAATGTCGATTTGTGCGTTGTGCCTACGCCATACACGTTTTGAAGCGCGCCATTAGTGTAATAAGAATTGCTGCTGCCGTCGTTGTAGGTTTTGTCGTCCCACACGCTGCCTGCATCGGCAAACAGGCTCAGACGGACGGTACGCGAGTCTTTAATGCCCGGCATCGGGAAGAGCAACTCTGCGGAAACGTTGGCTTTTTTGTTACCGCCGTAGCTGATTTTCTCGCCGTATTCGTCATAGACTTTCGGGCCCAGCGTACCGCTTTCAAAGCCGCGGACAGAGCCTAAGCCGCCGCCGTAGAAGTTTTCAAAGAACGGCATGGTTTTGGTTTTGCCGTAGCCGTTGCCATAACCGACTTCGCCACCCAGCATCAATGTGAAATCTTTGCTCAACGGGAAGAACCAAGTTTGGTTGTGGGTCAGGGTGTAGTATTGCAGGTCGCTGCCCGGCAAGGCGATTTCGCCATTTACGCCGGTCAGGTAACCGCGGGTCGGCCACAAGGCATTGTCGGTTTTGTTGCGGCCCCAGCCGATGGTACCTTTGTACAACCAGCCTTTGAAGCTGCCTACGCCGCTGCCGTCGCCTTTACCATATTGGTTGATAAAGTCGGCATAGCGTTTAGGCGCGCCTTTGTAGGTGTTCACGGTCAGACGCTCTGCGGCCAAACCGAAGTTCACACGGTCATATTCGGTAACCGGAATACCGATACGCAAACCGCCGCCGAAAGTCGTGGTTTTATATTGTTTCGCGCTGGAAGAAGCTTTACGCGGGTCGTAAGACTTGCCGTAAAGGTCGTAGCCCAAGCTTACGCCGTCAGGTGTGAAGTATGGGTCGGTAAACGACAACGAGCCGTTTACTGTGGTTTTACTGCGGGAAGCGCGCAGTGCAACGGATTTACCCGTGCCGAACAAGTTGTCTTGAGCCACGCCGGCAGACATCACCAAACCGGTATCCTGAACCCAACCTGCACTCAAGTCGAGCGAGCCGGTAGAACGTTCGGTCAGGCTCATGTTCAGGTCGACTTGGTCAGGCGTATTGGCCACAGGAACCGCATCAAATTGAACGTTGTCGAAGTAGCCCAACAACTCAACACGCTCTTTAGAACGTTGCAGTTTGGCAGAGTCGTAAGGCGCCGATTCCATTTGACGCAACTCGCGGCGGATGACTTCGTCACGGGTTTTGTTGTTGCCGGTAATGTTGATTTCGTTTACATAGATTTTGCGGCCCGGTTGAACGGTCAACACAAAATCAACGGTATGCGTTTCGGCATTTGGAATCGGTTGGACATTGATTTCGCTGAATGCGTAACCTGCCTGACCCATGCGGTTTTGGATGGCTTCGAGCGAATTGGACATTTGCGCGCGCTCATACCATTTGCCCGGCTTCATGGTCAGCAGTTTTTCCAAATCTTCTTTAGGCACTTCCAGCGTATCGCCTTCGATGCGTACATTGCCCCAGCGGAAGCGGTCGCCTTCGCTGACGGTTACTTTAATGGTCTGCTTGGTTTTGTCTTCGTTGGTTTGGATATCGGTATCCAAAATGCGGAAGTTGAAGTAGCCGTTGTTTTGATAGAAATTGGTAATTTTTTCCATGTCCTGAGCAAATTTTTGCTCATTGAACTGGTTGCTCTTCGTGATCCAAGTCCACATGCCGCCTTCACTCAGGGACATTTGTTTCATCAGACGGCGGTCGGAATAAACTTCGTTGCCCTCAAATGAAATATCGGTAATCTTGGTAGATTTGCCCTCTTCGATGGCAATATCGATAGATACGCGGTTGCGGGCAAGTTTGGTTACGGTCGGAGTGATTTGGACAGACTGTTTGCCACGGCTCAAATACTCTTCTTTCAAACCGGCAACAGCTTGGTTCAGCGTTGCTTGGTTGAAGTATTGGGATTGCGCCAAACCAAATGCTTCAAGGTTTTTCTTGATGGCATCGTTTTGCAGCATTTTCGCACCGGTAATATTGAGCGAGCTGATGGTCGGACGCTCGATAACGGTCAGCAGGACTTGATTGTCCATGGTCTCGACGCGTACGTCGTCAAAGAAACCGGTTGCGTAGAGTTTTTTGATGATTTCTTCACTGCGCGCATCATTGAAATTATCACCGACTTTAACGGGCAGGTAGTTGAAGACGGTACTCGGCTCGGTGCGTTGCAGGCCTTCGACGCGGATGTCCTGAATGGTAAAGTCAGCCAATGCCATTGGCGACAGGCTCAATACCATTAAAGCGGAAGCAATCTGGTTCAGTTTCATAAATTATCCAAACAAACGGTTGATGTCATTAAAGAAAGCCACAGCCATCATCAAAAGCATGGCTGCCAGTCCGAAGCGCAGGCCGACTGCCTGTATGCGCTCGCTCAAAGGCTTTCCGCGTATCCATTCGGCGGTATAGAAAACCAGATGTCCGCCGTCTAAAACGGGTACGGGCAAAAGGTTCAACACGCCTAAGCTGATGCTGACCAAGGCCAGAAATTCGAGGTAGCTCTGCAATCCGAGTTTAGCGGATTGTCCGGCGACATCGGCAATGGTCAGGGGGCCGGAAATATGGTTCAAAGAGGCATTGCCTGTAACCAGTTTTCCGAAAAATTTGAGGGTCGTCCACGAATAGTTGACGGTTTTGTTCCAACCCAATTCAAAGGCTTGGGCAACGGAAGGCGTATAACGGTAGCGGATGGTTTTATCCCATTTTTTATCCGCCTGGGCGGCAAGCCCTGCTCTACCGACCAGTACGCCTGCCGACTGTTCGACACTGTCCGGACGGATAGCGGTCGCCAGTATTTTACCGTCGCGCTCGTAAGTCAGTTCGATTCGTTTGCCGGGGCTGGCGCGGAAGAGTTCCGTCCATGCCTGCCAGCTTTCGATAGGTTTCCCATCGGCGGTCAGCAGTTTGTCGTTTTCCTTCAAACCTGCTTTTTCGGCCGGACTATTGGCCAAGACTTTGCCGATGCGGTTAGTAATTCTAAAAGGCAAAAGGCCGATGTTGCCTTGGCTTTTCGCAACTTTACCTGCTTCAGGCGTGCCGGCGGCATCAATTATGCGGATGGCTTGGGTATTTGAGGCCGTCTGAACAGCGACTTTTACAGGGCCGGCTTCAAGGTTCAACACCATCTCGGTTTGCGCATCGCTCCAGTCTTTAACGGCGATTCCGTTGACCGATACAATCTTATCGCCTTCCTGAAAACCTGCTTTGGCGGCAATACTGGCAGGCTCGACCATGCCGACATAGGGGCGCAACTCGGTTACGCCGAAGGAAAAGCTCAAACCGTAAAGCAAAACGGCCAAAATCAAATTGGTCAAAGGACCGGCGGCGACAATGGCGATGCGCTTGGCCGGATGCTGCTTGTCAAAGGCGTACGGCAAATCTGCCTCCGCCACCTCGCCTTCGCGCGTATCAACCATTTTAACGTAACCACCCAGCGGAATCGGGGCAAGACACCACTCGGTATCGCCGCGTTTTCGGGTGAAAAAAGGCTTACCGAAGCCGATGGAAAAGCGCACGACTTTAACGCCGCACCAGCGGGCAACAATATAGTGTCCGAACTCATGCAGGCTGACCAAAATCAGAATGGCGACGATAAAGGCTAAAAAGGTTTGCAAAAAAATCCCCTGAGTGGAATGTGATCATCAACGGATAAGGCCGTCTGAAAACCGATTATAAAGGCAGTTGTTCCATTTTGTCTGCCTAAATGCCAAGCGGTTGACGTTTCAGACGGCCTGTCATTTAAACGGACACATCAGACAGACACAATCCGATTTTTTCAGCCGGCAGAGGAAACACGCAAAATCCGCGTCTGTGTCTCCGACCGTTGTACCAAGCGTCAAGGCGGCCGTTTGAGATTCTGTTCCGTTACGGCATTGCAGGAAATAAAGTCGCAGTCCGTCTGATGGTTTGTTGCTCTTTCCAACCTGTCTTACAGGTCTACCGTTATTTAAACAGCCAATACCCAGCATACGATAACACGCCGCCGCCTATCATCAGCCATACGGCCAATATGCCCGCTAACAGCAGCGGTTTGACACCCGCCGCCCGCACTGCCTGCCAGCGCGTCGTCAATCCCAGTGAGAACATTGCCGTGGTAAGCAGCAGCGTATCCAGCGTCAGTACTGCCCGGTAAATGTGCGGCGGAGGGGGAAACCAACTGTTGACAACCACCATCACCAGAAATGCCGGCACAAACCACGGCACGGCAAAACGTCTGCCGTTTGCCCGTCCGTCCCTGCCGCCTGTACAGGCGGGAAGTGCCAGCAGCAACGGAGCCAGCAACATCACCCTGATCATTTTGGTGATGACCGCCACATCGGCTACGACAGGGTTAACCGCCGCTCCTGCCGCCGCCACTTGCGCCACTTCATGCACGGTGGAACCGGTATAAATACCCCAGGCAAACCATGCTGCGGCAGAAGCATCGTCAGGCAGCAGCGATGCGGCCAACAGCGGATACGCAAACATGGCCAGCGTACCGAACACCACCACGGTCGCCACCGCCACGCCTACATCGCGTTCCTCCGCCTTCAGCACCGGCTGCGCCGCTAATACCGCCGCCGCCCCGCATACCGCACTGCCCGCACCGACCAATGCGGCGGTTTTGGCATCGAGCCGAAACCGTCTGCCCAGCTTCATGGCCAGCAGCATGGTTCCCGCCACCACTGCCGCATCCACCAGCAAAGCAGGCCAGCCCACATAAGCCACTTGGCTTAAAGTAAGCCTGAAACCGTAAAGCATGATGCCCACCTGCAACAGCCATGTTTTGCCGAACGCAATTCCCCTCGCCCATAAGTCAGGCATACGCAGCAACAATGTATTGCCCAGCAGCATTCCGGCAACAATCGCCAAGGTGAGCGGGCTGATGCCCCAGCCGCTTAAAACGGGGGACTGCGCCCCTGCCATACACAATACCGATGCTGCCAACAGCGGCACCAACTGCCCTATTACGAACAAACGTTTTTTCATATTACGCATCCTGCAAAACCTGCCGCACCGTTGGTGATACCTGTTTTGCCTATTGTATTTATCTCAATGCAGCCATAAATTCCCAAGCCTGCCTGCGTGTTTGCGCGTCTTGCGCCAGCAGGCCTTCGATATCGTGACGGC
>CAUSHT010000002.1:0-26136 GCA_963531275.1 uncultured Neisseria sp. | reverse complement strand
CGGCGGCAATCAAAGGGCCGACCGGAATGCCGCCGACAAAGGCAACGCCGATGACCGTGCCGATTAATAATCCGGTTACCAAAACAGGCTGTTCGCTCATCAAGGGAACGCCGCGTCCGGCAAGCCAGGCAACCAAAATGCCGATAAGGACGGCGGCAATCATTTTGAAATTGATAAACTCGGAGACCGGCGGAATCTGTATTTTACCGGAAACCAGCGGGCTCAATACACCGATGGTCAGCAGGATGATGCCCAGATGCAAACCGTGTTTTTCCACCAAGGGAAGATATTGCGACAAGGCCGTCTGCTGCATGAGCAGCAATACCGCTGCCGAAATCGTAATCGAGTTGTTGTTGCTGACAACGCCCAAAAAAATCAGCGTAACCAGAAACAAAGGGATAAAGCTGAAATTCATCGGATTAAGATACTCTGGCCAAGGATTCTTTTGCCAGTTGGATCATGGCTTCTTTGACTTCGCTGTCAGGCAACACGTTCAATGAAGCGATGGCTTTGTCGACGGCTTTTTTCGCTTCGGAAATCGAATATGGCAAGGCGTCGGAATTAACGACATAGTCGTGGATTTTTTCAAAATAGCTGCGGTCAGCATTTTCCAAAGCATGGCGCACATCGTTGGCTGCCTGCTCGGAGCCGTTTCGCATCAGGTAAATCAATGGCAGGGTAGGTTTGCCTTCTGCCAAATCGTCGCCGACGTTTTTGCCGATTTCTTCGGTTTCGCCTGAATAGTCCAATACATCGTCAATGATTTGGAAAGCCGTACCGACGTACATGCCGTAGTCTTTCAAGGCGTGCTCGTGTTCGGGGGAAGCCTTGCCCAAAATTGCGCCGACTTGCGCGGCCGCTTCAAACAATTTTGCTGTTTTGTATTGGATGACTTGGACGTATTGCTCTTCGGTAATATCCGTATTGCCGATGTTCATCAGCTGCATGACTTCGCCTTCGGCGATGATGTTGGTCGCATCGGCCATCACTTCCAAAATACGCATGCTGCCCGAACCGACCATCAGTTGGAAGGCGCGTGTATAGAGGAAGTCGCCGACCAAAACGGCCGCCGCGTTGCCGAAGAGATTGTTTGCGGTTTTACGGCCGCGGCGCAATTCGCTTTCGTCAACGACATCGTCGTGCAGGAGGGTGGAGGTGTGGATGAATTCCACCATCGCTGCCAGCGAATACAGCTTTTCATCGTCATGCCCGACTGCTTTGCCTGCCAAAATGGTAATAATCGGACGCAGTCGCTTACCGCCCGCGCTGATGATGTATGTGCCGATTTGCGAAATCAGCGCGACATCGGATTGAACAGCTTGGTTGATGACCGCGTTCACTTTGGCAAGGTCATCGGGCAGGTGGCGTTGGAAGTAAGGCAGGCTTTCGAGCATAAAACATTCTCTGTTGATAAAACGGAGCGGAGGCTCCAATGAATCTGTTTAAACCCGTACATTCGGTCGGGGTAATAACGTTGCATAAAAATATCAGCAATCCAGCGCGTGATTATATCAGTTAAAAAGCATGCAACATATCTTTCAGACGGCCTTTTCAGTTGTAAATAAAATAAATTTTGACAAAACAGACAAATAGAAATAGAATAGCTCATTTCGCACATGGTGTGCGGAATGTTAACCTAATTCTCATGGAGTTGAGTATGTACGCGGTCGTAAAAACCGGCGGTAAACAATACAAAGTTTCCGTTGGCGAAAAATTGAAAGTAGAACAGATACCAGCCGAACTCGACAGCCAAATCGAACTGACTGAAGTTTTGATGATTGCTGACGGCGAATCTGTAAAAGTAGGCGCACCTTTTATCGAAGGCGCAAAAGTAACAGCTAAAGTCGTTGCTCATGGTCGTGGCGAGAAAGTACGCATTTTCAAAATGCGTCGTCGCAAACACTACCAAAAACGCCAAGGCCATCGCCAAAATTTCACCCAAATCGAAATCGTGGCAATCGCCTAATTTCAAGTAAGTTCAGGAGTATTACAAATGGCAAGTAAAAAAGCAGGCGGTAGCACCCGCAACGGTCGCGATTCAGAAGCCAAACGCTTGGGCGTTAAAGCCTACGGCAACGAGCTGATTCCGGCAGGCTCCATCATCGTTCGTCAACGCGGTACCAAATTCCACGCAGGTGACAACGTAGGCATGGGCAAAGACCACACTTTGTTTGCTAAAGTCGACGGTTACGTTGAATTCAAAACCAAAGGCGCGCTGAACCGTAAAACTGTCAGCATCCGTCCTTACACTGGTTCTGAAGAATAATCGTTTTACGATTGAAAACCGCATTCCCTTTTCGGAATGCGGTTTTTGTTTATCTGAATGTTTGTTCGTTTGATAAAATCCGTATGTCGTGAAGCTTGATTTATATTAAGGCCAAAGTAAAAACGCGCTTACAATTGATAACATTTGTTTTATTCTATCAACGCTTTCTATATAATCTATCAAATGCCTTTGATTTACCCTCATGTAGCTAAACACAGTAAACTTAAGGCCGTCTGAAAAAATCCGTATCAGTTGAATACAAGGAATTCCTCCCATGAGCTTACACAGTGATATTCTCGTCGTCGGCGCAGGCCCTGCCGGATTAAGTTTTGCCGCAGAGTTGGCCGGAAGCGGGTTGAACATAACCCTGATTGAAAGAAGTCCTTTAGAAGTGTTGCAAAATCCGCCGTATGACGGCCGTGAAATCGCACTGACGCACTTGTCGCGCGAAATCATGCAGCGATTGGGGATGTGGGATTTGATTCCAAAAGACGAAATTTATCCTTTGCGCGATGCCAAAGTGTTGAACGGTCATTCCGATTACCAGCTCCACTTCCCGCAACCGACTGAGGCACGCGGAGAGCCTGCGGACTGCTTGGGCTATTTGATTTCCAATCACAACATCCGTAAAGCCGCTTATGAAGTCGTGTCCAAATTGGATAACGTCAAAATCTTGACCGGCACCAATGTTAAAGAAGTCAAAACTTCCGACAATGAGGCACAAGTCATTTTGGAAAGCGGCGAAGTATTGACTGGCCGTCTGTTGTTGGCCGCCGATAGCCGCTTCTCGCAAACGCGCCGTCAATTGGGCATTTCTTCCGATATGCACGATTACAGCCGCACCATGTTCGTGTGCCGCATGAAGCATACTCTGTCCAACCTGCATACCGCATATGAATGCTTCCACTACGGCCGTACCATTGCGTTGCTGCCTTTGGAAGAGCATTTGACCAATACGGTGATTACAGTGGACAGCGATAAAGCCGAAACGATTAAAAACATGTCGCCGGAAGAATTAGCAGTCAGCGTGAAAGAGCAACTCAAAGGCCGTTTGGGCGATATGGAATTGGTCAGCACCATTCACAATTATCCTTTGGTCGGTATGATTGCCCAACGTTTCTACGGCAAACGCAGCGCGTTGATCGGAGATGCCGCGGTCGGTATGCATCCGGTTACTGCGCACGGCTTTAACTTGGGTTTGGCAAGTGCCGATCTTTTGGCTAAATTGGTTCTTGAAGCTGAGCAACGCGGTCAGGATATTGGTGCGAAGAGCCTGCTGGAAAAATACAGTACCAAGCATATGTTCCACGCGCATCCGATTTACCACGGCACCAATATGCTGCTGAAACTCTTTACCAATGAAACTGCTCCGGCGAAACTGCTGCGCGGTTTGGTATTGCGTGCAAGCAATAACTTCCCGCCGCTGAAAAAACTGATTACCAAACAATTGACCGGTTAATCATTTGAAAACATAAAAGGCCGTCTGAACGATCAAAGTTTCAGACGGCCTTGTTTTTATCTACTGCTTATTCGGCTAAAACCGATTCGGGCATTTCTTGACGGACGTTTAAGGAAGTCAGTTTTTTGGTCAAGATGCTTAATACGATGCCGTAGGCAGGCAGGAAGAAGAGGGTGCAGATGGCAAGTTTGAACAGATAATCGACAAAGGCGATGCCCTGCCAATTTGCCGCCATAAATTCATCGTTGCTCGCGTAAAAGGCAACGGCAAAAAACACCAGCGTGTCCAAAGCGTTGCCGACGACGGTGGAAGCAGTAGGGGCCGCCCACCATGATTTCAGACGGCGTAATCTGTTGAACACGAAAATATCGAGGATTTGCCCAAGCGCATAGGCGGAAAAGCTGGCCAATGCGATGCGGCCGACAAAGGTGTTAAAGTCGGCCAAAGATGCCCAGCCTGTCCAGTTGCCGTCATGAAAGAGGACGGAGAAGACATAAGAGAGCAGCAGGGCGGGGAACATCACCCAAAAAATAATCCGTCTCGCCAACGGCGCGCCGAAAATGCGCACGGTCAGGTCGGTGGCGAGGAAGATAAAGGGGAAGGAAAATGCGCCCCAAGTGGTAAAAATACCGAAAATCTGAAAGGGGAACTGCACCAGATAGTTGCTGGCGGCAATAATAAAAATATGGAAAAGCACCAGCCAGAAGAGCGCTTTCTTCTGCTGTGCGGCGGTAAATTCATACATGGAAATCTTTCGGAAGTATTTCAGACGGCATGAAGCCTTGCAAGACTGTGCAATAGAGAAGGTCTTGCAATGAAAAAGGCGTTAGGCCGTCTGAACGGGATTATTGTGCGTCGTGTTCAAACAGACGTTTGCGTGCCAAAGCTTCAAACTCTGTGCCTGCTTTGCCGTAGTTGGCAAACGGATGAATGGCGATGCCGCCGCGCGGTGTGAATTCACCGAATACTTCGATGTATTTCGGATCCATCAGAGCGATGAGGTCTTTCATGATGATGTTGACGCAGTCTTCATGGAAGTCTCCGTGGTTGCGGAAGCTGAAAAGATAGAGTTTCAGGGATTTGCTTTCCACCATTTTGATATGGGGGATGTAGCGGATGTAGATGGTGGCAAAGTCGGGCTGGCCGGTCATCGGGCAGAGGCTGGTGAACTCGGGGCAGACGAATTTGACGAAATAGTCGTTGTCGGGATGTTTGTTGTCGAACGCTTCCAAAATTTCAGGCGCGTATTCGCTCGGGTATTGGGTTTTCTGGTTGCCCAAAAGGGAGATGCCTTGCAGCTCTTCGTTGTTGCGGGACATGAGGTTTCCTTAGTTTTTTAATGTGGGAGGTTTTCGAACCACGGGGTGCGGATTGTAATATAAATTGCATGGCTTGTGCGGATTTTATAGCGATGAATCAGCAGGATAGCTTTCAGATGGCCTGTTTTGTATTTTATGAAACCTGTTTTCCGCTTTACAATAGCAGCCAATCAACAGGCCGTCTGAAAGTTTCGTATGTCTTTATCCCAACCCAAACGCATCCTGATCATCAAATTGTGCCATCATGGCGATGTGCTTTTGAGCACGCCGGTGGTCGATGCGCTGAAAACCCGTTTCCCCGATTGCGAAATCGATATGCTGGTGTATGCCGGTACAGAGCAGCTGATTGCCGATAATCCGCAGATTGCGCAGATTTTTACCATTGATCGAAATTGGAAGAAACTGGGCGTATTCAAGCAGTTGGCGTGTGAGAAAAACCTTTTTTCAAAGCTGAAGGCACGTGATTACGACTGGGCTTTCAACCTGTCCGACCAATGGTGCGCGGCAATAATCGCCAAACTGTGCGCCCGTTGCAGCGTGGGTTTGGACTGCATCAAGCGCGACGGTTTTTGGTGGCGTTTCTGTCATGATTTTATCAACCATGAGCTGGATACCAGCCATCATATTGTTGAAAACCAATTGAATATCCTTGCGCCGCTTATCCAACCGGAAGACGTGGCCGATGCGAAAGTGCGCCTTTGGGTGGCACAAGATGCAAGGGAAAGCATGCGGCAGAAATTGCGTGAGCAGGGTTGGAACGGCGAAGATTATGTGTTGATGCACCCGGGTGCGCGTTGGCATTTCAAATGTTGGGAAGACGGCAAGAATGCCGCCATCGTACAGCTTCTGCTCAACAGCGGGCAGAATGTCGTATTGACCGCTTCTCCCGACACTGTCGAGCAATACATGCTTCAGGAAATTATAGGCCGTCTGAATATTCCGGAAGGCAGAAAAGTATATGTGCTGTCCGGATGCTTGAGCCTGCGTGAATTGGCGGCGGCCATTGAGGGCGCCAAGCTGTTTGTTGGTGTCGATTCCGCACCGATGCACATCGCCGCAGCTTTGGATAAACCGCAAATCGCTTTGTTTGGCGCGTCATGGGTGGATAAATGGCGTCCGTATTCCGAACAGGCCGAAGTTATTTATGCCGGCGATTATGCCGAATTGCCCCGCCCCGACAGTATCGATACCAACGATCCGACCCGTCTGTTGAAAGCGATTCCGTTGCAGGATGTGTGGGATAAAATTTCGGCCAAATTGGAGGCGTTGGAGGCTTAAAACCGCTTACCACGATCCGTTAAACGTTTTGGCTTTGCGCCAAAATGCCCATTTGGAACGGCGGCCGATTTCCAGCGTGCCGCCGTTTTCGCCGTCTGTGGCAATGCACACTGCTTTCAGACGGCCTGAATCAAGAGCGTTCCATAAAGGCGCAAACCAACGGGTTTCCCAGCTTTCCAAAATATCTTTGTATGCCCAAACATCGCCTGTCTGTAAGGTGGAAACCAAGTCGTCCAAAAAGATAAGGCCGTCTGAAACCGTGTTGCCTGTTTCTTGAACCATCTCAAACCAAGCCTTCAAATCATACGGCGCATCGAGTTTGGGCGTATCCGAAAAACGCGCCCATGCGCTGTCTGAAGCGATGATATCCGCAGACTGTGTACCGTCCGCATCATTCCACAGCCACAAACCGTTGATTTCCGGCAATCCTTGTTGTTCACGCGCCTGATTAATCGGATGCGTGTGGAGAAACATTTGGATTTCCGTCTGCATGGCCAACCAAGACACCGCATCTTGGCCGTGTGCCTGACCGTCCATTTCCGGCTGCCCGCACACATCCAAAACACATTCCGCGCCCCAATCTTCAATCTTCGGCATACTGAGCAGCCACATGCTTTCGCAAAGCGGCTCGAATTGCCAATCTTTATCTTGATAAAACGCCGACAAATCCGCACATAACCGTTGAGCCTCCTCTTTTTGGATGCCGATAAACTCGCCGCTGATAATGTTGACATGATGCATGCCCATCTGTTGCCAAACCGGAGAGGCAAAAGCGGCTGTGCGTTTTTGGCTTGTGTGGCGTAAACGTTGCACTTGGGCAATGAGGCTGCCGTTCCACAAATGGCGGCCGTAAAATTCAGACGGCCTGAGTGTTTCTTTGCGTAATGTGCCGTAACGCAAAAGACGGTTAAAAGCAGGTAAGGCAAGCGCAGGGACGGATTCGTCGGCAAAGCGGTTGAGCGAGGGGAGGGCGAGGGTCAGCTTCATAAGCGCAAATAGATAGAAAAACCGTTATTTTACGCGACAAATGATGCGTTTCGGAACCTTGCCCTCACGTACTCAAAAAGGGCCGTTCAGACGGCCGGTTTGGAAAAAACGGGCTGTCATGCTAAAATGCGTGGCGTAAATTTCAGAAAAACAGGGTGTAAATCAACACAATAGCCCTGATAATAACGTCAATCTCAAACACGACCTCATTCATTCCGAATGAAAACCTGATTTTCAGATCGGAAAAAAGACTCAAAGTCCTTTATCCCCAAAACTGTTTAAACCAGCAGGCGGTCGCAGCAGGCCGGATGTGCCGGCATTCTGCAAACCTAAAAAACAGACCGCCCCATTAAGGATAACGCGTGATTAAAAACAAATATTCCACTCGATTCAAAGCAACCCTCTTAGCGTTTCTGCTGCCGGCTTCAGGCATCATGACCGCATACGCCATTACCGACCCTCAACCTGCACAAACCGATTTCAAAGTCGAGCGTATTTCCGAAGAGCTGCCTGCCGTTTATGTGGAAACCAATACCTATCAATCCAGCTATTGGGCGCAAGAAGCCGTCCAAGCCGGAGACTCTTTGGCAGACGTTTTGACGCGCATGGGTGTCAACCAAGAAGACATCAAGCAAATCATGGCGAAAAACAATGCCAACCTCGACATGAAAAACCTGCGGACCAACCAATCCGTCAACATCCGCATCGATTCTTCAGGCCAAGTGACCGACGTTCAATTCTTTACCGATGAAGAATTGGAACGCAACTTGGTGGCTTTGGAAAAAGTTAAGGGCAAATGGCGCATCTCCAATGCCGAAATCGACATGAAAACCATGCCGACCCTGCGCTCCGTGCAAATCCGCACTTCCGCCATCGGCGATATGCTCCGTGCCGAAATCCCTTCCGAAGTGTATATCCAGCTCAAAGAAATCTTTGCCGACTCGTTCAATATGAGTGATTTGAAAGAAGGCGATACCGTACGCCTTTTGTACAACAGCATGTATTTCCGCGGCCAACAAATGGCCGTCGGCGATATTTTGGCGGCTGAGGTGGTCAAAGACGGCAAAACCTACCAAGCCTATTATTACAGCCAAGGCAAAGGCGACGAAGAAAGCGGCAGCTACTACGATCAAAACGGTAAGTCGCTGCAACAAAAAGAAGGCTTTAATACCGAGCCTGTTGCATACACGCGCATTTCTTCCCCGTTCGGTTACCGTGTCCATCCGGTTTTGCATACCGTCCGTATGCACACCGGTATCGACTATGCCGCTCCGACCGGTACGCCGATTAAGGCCGCTGCCGACGGCGAAGTGATTTTCAAAGGTTGGAAAGGCGGTTACGGCAATACCGTGATGATTCGCCATGCCAACGGCGTGGAAACCCTGTACGGCCACATGAGCGCGTTCAGCCCTGCCGACGGCAGAGTCCGTGCCGGCGAAGTGATTGGTTTTGTGGGTACAACCGGCCGTTCTACCGGTCCGCACCTGCACTACGAAGCACGCGTCAACGGCCAGCCGGTCAACCCGACTACCGTCGCCCTGCCGACGCCGAAATTGACCCCGACCAATATGGCCGCGTTCCGCAAACAGCAAAAAGATGCCAGCACGATGTTGTCTGCCATCCGTTCTTTGCCGGTTTCCGTAGCGCAGTTGGATTAAATAAGATAAAGGCCGTCTGAATAAGGTTTCTTTCAGACGGCCTTTCCTATTAAAATCGATACCCTCATCAAGCCCACGTTTACTCAGAGAAAACTTATGTCTGCTTATCAGCCCATTATCCAATCCCTGCTTGATACCGACCTGTACAAATTCACCATGCTGCAAGTCGTGTTGCACCAATTCCCGCAAACCCACAGCCTCTACGAATTCCGCTGCCGCAACAAAGAGATGGTGTATCCGCTGGCCGATATTCAAGAAGACTTGGAGCGCGAACTCGACTCCCTGTGCCAGCTGCGCTTTACCCATGACGAACTCGACTATCTACGCAGCCTGCGTTTTATCAAAAGCGATTTTGTCGATTATCTCGAACTTTTCCAACTCCAACGCCGCTTCGTCCAAGTCAGCCCTGATGATCAAGGCCGTCTGAACATCCGCATCGAAGGTCCGATGATACAGGCGATGTTCTTCGAGATTTTCATTCTTGCCATCGTCAACGAACTCTATTTCCGCCGCTTGGAAACGCCTGCCGTCATCGAAGAAGGCGAGCGCCGTTTGCAGGCCAAAGCGCAACAGCTGAAAGAAATTGCGGCCACTCAAAATCCGAATGATCCGCCGTTCCTTATTTCCGATTTCGGTACGCGCCGCCGCTACACCCTTGCATGGCAGGAACACGTTATCCGCACCTTATTAGAAGCCGCTCCCGACATTGTGCGCGGTACCAGCAACGTTTATCTGGCCAAAAAAATCGGCATTACACCCATCGGCACCATGGCGCACGAGTTCCTCCAAGCCTTCCAAGCCTTGGACGTACGTTTGCGCAATTTCCAAAAAGCCGCACTGGAAAGCTGGGTACATGAATACCGCGGCGACCTCGGTATCGCCCTGACCGACGTGGTCGGCATGGATGCCTTCTTACGCGACTTCGACCTGTACTTCGCCAAACTCTTCGACGGCCTGCGCCACGACAGCGGCGATCCTTATGTTTGGGGCGACAAAGCCTACGAGCATTACAAAAAACTCAAAATCGACAGCCGCACCAAAATGCTGACCTTTTCAGACGGCCTCGATATTGAGCGTTCATGGGCGTTGCACCAATACTTCAAAGACCGTTTCAAAACCAGTTTCGGTATCGGTACCAACCTGACCAACGATTTGGGACACACGCCTTTGAACATTGTCTTGAAGCTTGTCGAGTGTAACGGCCAATCCGTCGCCAAGCTCTCCGATTCCCCGGGCAAAACCATGACCACCAACAACACCTTCCTCGCTTACCTGCGTCAAGTGTTTGATGTACCGGAGCCGGAAGAGAAAGCCTAAAAACAAAGGCCGTCTGAAATATTCAGACGGCCTTTTTAATTAATCCATATCGCTTTCAGGTAATTCTGCCGAACCCATGCGGCGCAGGATGATATTGGTTTTGTTGTGCATCCGTTTGCTCTTAGGGTGGTCTGCGTAAAACAGCGGAGCCGGAACGCGTGCCGTGAGCTTGGCGGCTTGTTGGCGGGTGAGGGCGGAGGCAGGTTTCTTGTAGAAATACTGGGATGCCGCTTCCGCGCCGAATACGCCGTAGTGCCATTCGATTGAGTTCAGATACAGCTCAAAAATGCGGTCTTTGTCGGTAACGGCTTCCATCATCGCCGTAATCGCCGCTTCTTCGCCTTTGCGGATGTAGCTGCGGCTTTCGTTGAGAAACAGGTTTTTCGCCAGTTGCTGGCTGATGGTCGAACCGCCGGCTTTGACTTCGCCGCTTTGCTTGTTGCGTTTCATGGCGTATTTGATGCCGTTCCAGTCAAAGCCGCTGTGTTCGGCAAAGTTGGCGTCTTCGGAAGCAATCAGGGCTTTTTTGAGGTTGACGGAAATTTGGTCGTAAGGCACCCAGCGGTAATCCAGCTCGACATCGCGGCCTTCTTTTGCAAACTGGCTCATGCGCATGGACATGAAGGCGGTTTTGCTGGGTGCGACGGCGCGGTAGGTAATGATGTTGCCGTACACATAAGCGTTGAAGAAAATGAAGATGCCGATGGGCAGGGCAATCAGCCATTTGATGATGCGGAACATGGTTACAGGGCTTTCATGTATTCGATAACGGGGCGGATATCGGGCGTAAATCCGCGCCAAATATGGTAAGAAGCGGCAGCCTGACCGACCAGCATGCCCAGGCCGTCTGAAACTTCGGCCGCGCCGTTGCTTTGGGCAAAGTTCAAAAACGCCTGCGCCGCTTCACCGTAAACCATATCGTAGGCAAGGCGGCAGTTGCGAAAAATTTCAGGGCTGACGGCAGGAAGCTGACCGCTCAAGCCGCCGGACGTGCCGTTGATGATGATATCAAGACCGCCGTTCAAATCCGCCATTGGGACAGCTTCAATACCGAAAAGCTGCGCCAATTCCTCGGCTTTGGCGTGGGTACGGTTGGCAATGACGATACGGGTAGGGCGGTGTTCTTTCAAAGCCGGAATCACGCCGCGCACCGCGCCGCCTGCGCCCAAAAGCAAAATGGTTTTGCCTTCGATGGCAATATTTTTGACCTGCGTGATGTCGTTGGCCAAACCAATACCGTCGGTATTGTCGCCGCGTATTCTGCCGTCTTCCAACCACACCAGCGTATTGACCGCGCCGGCAGCCAAAGCGCGGTCGGAATGTTCGTCCACCAGTGCAAAAGCTTCCTGTTTGAACGGGACAGTTACATTCGCACCTTGCCCGCCCTCGGCACGAAACGCCGCAACGGCCTCGGCAAAACCGCCGATTTCGGCACAAATACGCTCATATTCGATGGCCGCGCCTTCCTGCAGTGCAAACTGCTGATGGATTTGCGGCGATTTACTGTGGGCGACGGGGTGGCCGAAAACGGCGTAACGGGGGAGGGTAGTCATGGTCGTGTTCCAAAAGACGGGACGGCTATTTTATAACGGCGGCGTACAGATGGAAACGATGCCGTCTGAAACGGTTGTCAGGTAGCATGATGGAATATTTGTTTCTTGAAAAAAAGTCATTCCTTTTTACAATTTAACTTTATTTTTTTACAATTTAACTTTATTTTTTTACAATTTAACTTTATTTTCTTGACAAGAACGAAAGGGGCAGACATGAAAAAGATGTTGTGCTTGGCAGTATTTGCATTAGGGTTGGCAACGCCGGCGGTGGCGGCGGATTGGGTGTGGTTAGGTATTAGCAATGACAATACTGCTACCATATTTGGTGATGCAGACAGCCGTACGGACAACAGTGCATGGTTTGAAGCAAGGTATGCCAAGCCGCAAAAGCATAGCAATGGAAAATTTTATAATACAGTGAAAACGTTGGGAGAAATGGATTGCAGTGGTAAACGTTCTAGGACTTTGACGGAAACGGGGTATTCCAAATCGGGAAACCCTATTGGTTCTTATACACCATCCTATGCTAAATGGGGTTATGTTATTCCCGGTACGGGTAGAGAGCTTATGTACAAATTTATCTGCAACCACGATCCTCGCTGACCGTTTTTAAACCAAACAACAGATGCCGTCTGAACTGCTTTCAGACGGCATCTGTTTTGTCGGCATTCGGACAAAAGGGCGGGTATTCCGCTTTTGAACAGACAAACCGAAGCATATTGTTGACAATCTTGCCGTCTGAAACTATATTTCATTGCGTAAAAACGGGTGCCCTGATGTATTTCAGACGGCCTTACCGTGATAGAATAACAACTTAAACCCATTCCCTCAGGAGCTGAAGATGTCCATCAAAGACGCTGTAAAACTGATTGAAGAAAGCGAAGCCCGCTTCGTAGATTTGCGCTTTACCGATACCAAAGGCAAGCAGCACCACTTTACCATCCCCGCACGCATCGTCCTCGACGATCCCGAAGAATGGTTCGAAAACGGTCAAGCGTTTGACGGTTCGTCCATCGGCGGTTGGAAAGGTATTCAGGCTTCCGATATGCAGTTGCGTCCCGATGCGTCTACGGCCTTCGTCGATCCTTTCTACGACGATACCACCGTTGTCTTTACCTGCGACGTTATCGATCCGGCCGACGGCCAAGGCTATGACCGCGACCCTCGTTCTATCGCACGCCGTGCTGAAGCCTATTTGAAATCTTCCGGTATCGGCGACACCGCCTATTTCGGCCCCGAGCCTGAATTCTTCGTTTTTGACGGCGTAGAATTTGAAACCGATATGCACAAAACCCGTTACGAAATCACTTCCGAAAGCGGCGCATGGTCAAGCGGCCTGCACATGGACGGTCAAAATACCGGCCACCGCCCGACCGTCAAAGGCGGTTACGCACCTGTTGCGCCGATTGATTGCGGCCAAGACCTGCGTTCTGCCATGGTCAATGTTTTGGAAGAACTCGGCATCGAAGTGGAAGTCCATCACGCCGAAGTCGGCACCGGCAGCCAAATGGAAATCGGTACCCGTTTCGCCACTTTGGTTAAACGTGCCGACCAAACCCAAGACATGAAATACGTGATTCAAAACGTTGCCCACAATTTCGGTAAAACCGCCACCTTCATGCCTAAACCCATCATGGGCGACAACGGCAGCGGTATGCACGTTCACCAATCCATTTGGAAAGACGGTCAAAACCTGTTCTCAGGCGACGGCTATGCCGGTTTGTCCGATACCGCCCTTTATTACATCGGCGGCATCATCAAACACGCCAAAGCCCTGAACGCGATTACCAATCCGTCCACCAACTCCTACAAACGCCTCGTGCCGCACTTTGAAGCGCCGACCAAGCTGGCATACTCCGCCAAAAACCGTTCCGCTTCCATCCGCATTCCGTCTGTGAACAGCAGCAAAGCACGCCGCATCGAAGCGCGTTTCCCTGATCCGACCGCCAACCCATACTTGGCATTTGCCGCTTTGTTGATGGCAGGTTTGGACGGCATTCAAAACAAAATCCACCCGGGCGATCCTGCCGATAAAAACCTGTACGACCTGCCACCGGAAGAAGATGCACTCGTCCCAACCGTCTGCGCCTCTTTGGAAGAAGCACTGGCCGCCCTCAAAGCCGACCACGAATTCCTCCTGCGCGGCGGCGTGTTCAGCAAAGACTGGATCGACAGCTACATCGCCTTTAAAGAGGAAGATGTCCGCCGTATCCGCATGGCACCGCATCCGCTGGAATTTGAAATGTATTACAGTCTGTAAAACAGCTGAGGCATTTTAAATAGGAAATCAAAGGCCGTCTGAAACTGGATTGAAGTTTCAGACGGCCTTTAGGCTTGAAATAGATAGGACGCTCGAATTGGGTATGATAGCGAGAAGCAATGAATCATGCTGTTTGAAAGCCTTTATGGAATCGGTATTGCGTGTTAAATTTCAGCATGACAGGCCTTTTATTAAAGATATTCGCCATTACTTTATAGTGAACCAGTCTTCAAATTGAATCCGCAAGGTAAGGGCATTACTTGGAAAGAGCTGAAAGAGTCTTTCAGTTCGAATAAAAAAGAAGATGATTAAAGCCTCAGGCCGTCTGAAAGGATATTTTCTGTTTTCAGACGGCATGTTTGATAAGGAAAACCATGTTTGCAAATTTTGATTTAGGCGTATTTTTGCTGGCAGTATTGCCCGTGTTGTTGGCCATTACCGTGCGCGAAGTGGCACGCGGTTATACGGCGCGGTATTGGGGCGACCATACCGGCGAGCAGTTTGGGCGTTTGACCCTCAATCCGCTGCCGCACATCGACCCTGTCGGTACGATTGTCGTGCCGCTGGTGTGTCTGATGATAGGCAGTTTTCTGTTCGGCTGGGCGCGTCCTATGCCCATTGATTCGCGTAATTTCCGTGATCCGCGCCGTGCGTGGCGTTGGGTGTCGATTTCAGGTCCGATTGCCAATCTGATTTTGGCGTTCTTTTGGGGCTTTGTCGTCGTATTGTCCGCGTATGTGCCTGAGTCTTATCAAGCACCGTTGGTGCAGATGGCCGGTTACGGCGTGATGGTGAACTCGATTTGGGTCGCATTCAGCCTGATTCCGATTTTGCCTTGGGACGGCGGTATTTTTATCGATACCTTCCTTAATGCCAAACAGTCCATGCAGTTCCGTAAAATCGAGCCATACGGCACATGGATTATCCTGATTCTGTTGTTTACCGGCCTGCTGGCCAAACTGATTTGGCCGATTATCGCCATGATTCAGGCCGCAGTACAGATGGTTGTCATGCTGTTTATTTAAATATTTTGGCTGAAAAGGCCGTCTGAAACTCAGTTTCAGACGGCCTTTTTCATTGTGCAACATGTAAATACGATTGGAAAAGTTGCTTAAAAATTGTACAATTTCAGCCCTTTCAATTTGGCGCACACATCATGCACATCGGCGGCTATTTCATTGACAACCCCATCGCACTTGCCCCCATGGCAGGCATTACGGACAAACCGTTCCGCCGGATTTGCCGCGAGTTTGGCGCAGGGTGGGCAGTATGCGAAATGCTGACCAGCGATCCGAGCTTGCGCCATACCAAAAAAACCTTGCGCCGCAGCGATTTTGAAGGCGAGGGCGGAGTTGTGGCCGTGCAGATTGCCGGCAGCGATCCGCAGCAGATGGCGGAAGCCGCACGATATAACGTCGGCTTGGGTGCGCAGGTCATTGATATAAATATGGGCTGCCCAGCCAAAAAAGTCTGCAATGTGCAGGCGGGCAGCGCATTGATGCAAAACGAATCTTTAGTTGCCGAAATCTTGGAAGCCGTTGTCAACGCGGTGGACGTACCCGTTACCCTCAAAACCCGTTTGGGCTGGCACGACGAACATCAAAACTTGCCGACCATTGCCAAAATCGCCGAAGAGTCAGGCATCGCAGCCCTTGCCATCCACGGCCGCACGCGCACGCAGATGTACAAAGGCGAAGTGCGTTACGAATTGATTGCCGAAACCAAAGGCCGTCTGAACATCCCCGTTTGGGTCAACGGCGATATTACTTCGCCGCAAAAAGCTGCCACCGTCCTCAAGCAAACCGCCGCCGACGGCATCATGATAGGGCGCGGCGCACAAGGCAGGCCGTGGCTTTTCCGTGATTTAAAACATTACGCCGAACACGGCGTTTTACCGCCGGCCTTAAGCTTGGCAGAATGCAACGCCACCATTTTGAACCACATTCGTGCTATGCACGCGTTTTATGGCGAAATTGCCGGCGTACGCATCGCCCGCAAACACATAGGCTGGTATATCGACGAAATGCCCGACGGCGAACAAACACGCCGGGAAATCAACCGCTTGGACAGCGCCGCAGCACAATACGATACCCTTGCCGCCTATCTTGAGACGCTTTCAGAGAAAACCGACCGCTGGGTATGCCGCTATCGGGAAGGTTGAAGAGTTTCAGACGGCCTCATCATCTAAAAACAAATCTATTTAAAAACAAATCCAAAGAAAGACATCACGATGAATCAAACGACTACTGACATTGCGCAATGTATTGAACAAAACTTACGACAATACTTCAAAGACTTGGATGGCACGGAACCTTGCGGCGTGTACGATATGGTGTTGCATCAAGTTGAAAAGCCGATGCTTGCCTGCGTGATGGAGCAATGTGGCGGCAACCAGTCTAAAGCTGCCGTTATTTTGGGTTTGAACCGCAATACCTTGCGTAAAAAATTACAACAGCACGGTATGCTGTAATACTGCAGGGCAACCCGTCCTGACGGGCGAAGGAGAAATAACAATGCAAAATCCGAATAAATTAAATATCCATTTCATCCTGCACGAGTCATTTGAAGTGCCGGGAGCATATTTGAAATGGGCGCAATGGCGCGGACATAACATCAGTGCAACCAAAGTGTACGAAAGGGAAGCTCTGCCTGATAATGTGGACGATATAGATTTTTTGATTGTAATGGGCGGGCCGCAATCGCCTGATGAAGACAGGCAGGCATTCCCGTATTACGACCCCCAATCCGAGCTGCGCTTGATGTGTCAGGCGATGGCGGCGGATAAATATATTGTTGGCGTGTGTTTGGGTGCGCAGCTTTTATCCGTTGCCTACGGTGCGCGCCACACGCGCAGCCCTGAGCGTGAAATCGGCATTTATCCGATTGAGCTGACGGCGGAAGGTTTGGCGGATGCCCATGTTTCCCTGTTGGGCAAAACCCTAAATACCGGCCATTGGCACGGCGATATGCCCGGTTTGACGAATGAGGCGGTTGTGTTGGCAACCAGCAAAGGCTGTCCGCGCCAGATTATCCGTTTTGCGTCCAAACATTATGCTTTCCAAGCCCATTTGGAGTTTGACCGCGAAGCCGTCGGGATGCTGATTGCGGCGGACGGGCGCGAAAATGTGGCCGAACAAAGTCAAGCCCAAACTTATGTCCAACATCCGGATAAAATCGAAGCGGCGGATTTCAGTGAAATGAATGCCAAACTTTTCGACTTTTTGGATTCGCTGACACAATCAAAATAAAAACAGCTTGAAAAGGCTTCAGGCCGTCTGAAAGCCAGAGAAGAAACGATTAATTTTTTGCCATGAGTTGAACCATGCTTTACCAAATACTCGCACTGTTAATCTGGGGCAGCTCGTTTATCGCTGCCAAGTATTCCTATGAGATGCTCGACCCGACGCTGATGGTTGAGGCGCGGTTGTTGATTGCCGCGTTGATGGTGCTGCCGTCGTGCCGCCGTCATTTGGGCAGGATTCCGCGGAGCGAGTGGAAGCCGTTGTTGTGGATTTCCTTTGTCAACTACGTTGTCGTTTTGATGCTCCAGTTTATCGGTTTGAAATATACATCCGCTGCCAGCGCGGTTACCATGGTGGGGTTGGAGCCTTTACTGGTGGTCTTTGTCGGTCATTTCTTCTTCAACGACAAAGCCAAACTTTACCACTGGATTTGCTGCGCGGTGGCGTTTGCCGGCGTGGGCATGATGGTCATGGGCGGTGCAGAGGAGGGCGGTACGATTGATTGGTTCGGCTGTCTGCTGATTTTGCTTGCTGGATTGGGTTTTGCGGGCGTGATACGTCCGAGCCAGCAGATGATTGCCCGCATCGGCGTGCCCGCATTTACTTCTGCTTCCATGACGGCGGCGGCGGTGTTGTGTCTGCCGTTTTCGCTGGTGTTGGCTGAAAGTTATGAAGTCCGCTGGTCGTGGGGCGGTACGCTGTCGATTTTGTATATGGGGATTGGCTGTAGTTGGCTTGCCTATCTGTTGTGGAATAAAGGCATGAACAAAGTCCCTGCCAACGTCTCCGGCCTGCTGATTTCGCTTGAGCCAGTCATCGGCGTTATCATGGCGGTGTTAATTTTGGGCGAACATTTAAGTACTATGTCTGCGATGGGCATTACCGTCGTTATTGCGTCCACTTTTGTCGCCGGTATGTTGTCGCGTGTCAGCAATAAACACAAAAAGGCCGTCTGAAAACGGTTTCAGACGGCCTGAAGTCAGCAGTACTTTTTTAATAAAACATTTTGGGAAAATTTCTATGAAACGCATTATCTCCCTGCTTTGGCTTGCCTGCCCTATTTTGGCATCGGCTGCACCCGATAACGACAAAGCCGCCGTACAGGCCGTCATTGCCAAGTATTACAACCGACCGCTTGCCGCGCACAAATGCCAGCTCGCCAAGCCGCCGAAAGACAGTGAGACAGCATCTGACAATATTATGTATTGCATGAAACCCGTTGCCGACCATACCGTAACGCGCAACGGTACGCCTACGCGCTATGTGTTGTACACAGGTTTTGCCTATGATATGCAACAAAAAGTAAAACAGGACGCGCATGCTTCTTCGGGTTTGGCGGAATTGTTTGTTTTGGAAAAAGCAGACGGAAAGTGGGCAATCAAACAACATGGAAGCGATGAAATTGGCGCATGGGGGGATGTGCCGGAGAATAAGGATTGGCGGTTTGTCCAGATGGGTGAGCAAAACTGGGGCTACACTGTCGAATCAGGTTATACAGGTCAGGGTGAAACGACAACCGGAGAAAATTTCCTGTTTACCGATAATAGCAACCGTGTCCGTAAAAGCTTAATTATCAACGGTAACGATAACGGCGCATATTACGGCAATTGCGATGAATATAAAGGGCGCGAAAAACACCGCTGCGAAGACAGATATACCAGCCTGGAAGCCAAAATTGCTTTTGACAAAAGCCGTCCTGTCGTATCCGGCGTATGGGCGTTAGTTGCAAAACTCAGCGGCGTATCAGGAAAGAAAAATTATAAAAATCAGAAATATATTTTCCTTTATAACGGTAAAACCCACGTCGCCCCCAAAAACTATCCCTTAGGCGGACAATAGTTCCCTTGAAAAACGCTTTTATCAAACCATTACTACCACAAGTCAAATCCCGTGAAAGAAACGCATAAACTTTGGACCGCCCTCATCATTACCGGCATTATCGGCGGCATGGTCGGTATTGTATTAACCGAAATCATGCACGCGATTCAACATTTTGCTTATGGTTACGGTTCAGACGGCCTATACGTTTCTTTCCGGGAGGGCGTATCGCAGGCAAGTCCGGAGCGGCGTATCGGCGTGATGACCTTTTGCGGCGCGGTGGTCGGTTTGGGATGGTGGTTGCTCAAACGCTACGGCAGGCCGCAACCGAGCATTAAAGCCGTGGTTAAAAATCCGCTTGCCGGTTTTCCGTTTTTTGAAACCGTCAGCCATGCCCTGTTGCAAATCATTACCGTCGGGCTTGGCTCGCCGCTCGGCCGCGAAGTTGCGCCGCGCGAAATGACTGCCGCTTTCGCTTCAGTCGGTGTCAACCGTTTTGGGCTGAGTGAAGACGACGCAAGGCTGGTCATTGCTTGCGCCTCGGGTGCAGGTTTGGCGGCCGTGTATAACGTGCCGCTCGCCTCCACACTTTTCATCCTCGAAGCCATGCTGGGTTTGTGGACGCAGCAAGCCGTCGCCGCCGCATTGCTGACTTCAGTCATCGCCACTGCCGTCGCGCGCATCGGCTTGGGCGACGTGCAGCAATATCATCCTGCCAACCTTTCCATCAACACATCATTACTTTGGTTTTCCGCCATCATCGGCCCAATACTGGGCGCAGCCGCCGTCTTTTTCCAGCGTACTGCCCAAAAGTTCCCCTTCATCAAGCGCGACAACATCAAAATTATTCCTTTGGCCGTCTGTATGTTTGCACTCATCGGCGTGTTTGCCGTTTGGTTTCCCGAAATTTTGGGCAACGGCAAAGCAGGCAACCAACTGACCTTTGGCGGATTGACCGACTGGCAACACAGCCTTGAGCTGACTGCCGTCAAATGGCTGGTTGTCTTAATGGCGCTGGCGGCAGGCGCATACGGCGGCCTGATTACCCCGTCCATGATGCTCGGCAGTACCATCGCCTTTGCCGCTGCCGCCGCGTGGAACAGTTTTTTCCCAGAAATGTCGTCCGAAAGCGCGGCCGTTGTCGGCGCCGCCGTTTTCCTCGGTGTTTCCCTCAAAATGCCCCTGACAGCCATAGCCTTTATTTTAGAGCTAACCTACGCCCCCGTTGCTTTGCTCATGCCTTTATGCACAGGCATGGCAGGCGCAGTATGGGTGGCAAAGAAAATGGGATTTAAATAGGCAAAAGCAAAAGGCCGTCTGAAACCAAGTTTCAGACGGCCTTTTACAATAAAATTGTTAACAATATTTGCAAAAACCTACTGCCAAAAATGCGAAACTGGGGGATAATACCGCCCTGAAAATTCATCCCATACTGATTAAACCTTCAACAAAGGAAATCCAAATGTCTTCCATCAAACGCGCCCTGATCAGCCTATCCGACAAGACAGGCGCAGTCGAATTTGCCCAAACCCTGACCAAGCTCGGTGTTGAAATCCTCTCTACCGGCGGTACAGCAAAGCTCTTGGCTGATGCAGGCGTTCCCGTTATCGAAGTTGCCGACTATACCGGCTTCCCCGAAATGCTCGACGGACGCGTGAAAACCCTGCATCCGAAAATCCACGGCGGCATCCTCGGCCGTCGCGATTTGAGCGAACACATCGCCAAGATGGAAGAACACGGCATCGGCAACATCGACCTCGTGTGCGTCAACCTTTACCCCTTCGCCGCTACCATCGCCAAACCAAACTGCACACTGGAAGACGCGATTGAAAACATCGACATCGGCGGCCCGACCATGGTGCGCTCTGCCGCGAAAAACTGGAAACACGTCGCCATCGTTACCGACACAGCTGATTTCCCCGCTATCGCCGCCGAACTCGAAGCCAACAACGGCGCATTGAGCGACAAAACCCGTTTCAACCTCTCACGCAAAGCATTCAGCCATACCGCCCAATACGACGGCATGATTTCCAACTACCTGACCTCGCTTTCAGACGACGTCTTGAGCGGCCAGCCCCAAATCGGCGAGTTCCCCAGCCAGTTCAACCAAAGTTGGATTAAAGTGCAAGACATGCGCTACGGCGAAAACCCGCACCAACGCGCCGCGTTCTACCGCGATATTTACCCCGCCGCAGGCAGCCTTTCCGCCTACAAACAGCTGCAAGGCAAAGAATTGTCTTACAACAACATCGCCGATTCCGATGCCGCTTGGGAAGCCGTCAAATCCTTTGACGCGCCAGCCTGCGTGATCGTGAAACACGCCAATCCGTGCGGCGTCGCCATCGCCTCCAATACCTTGGATGCCTACAAACTCGCCTACGCTACCGACACCACCAGCGCATTCGGCGGCATCATCGCCTTCAACCGCGAAGTGGACGGCGAAACCGTCAAACAAATTACCGACAACCAATTTATGGAAGTCCTCATGGCGCCGAAGTTCACCGCTGAAGCCCTCGAAATCGCCGCCGCCAAGAAAAACGTGCGCGTATTGGAAGTGCCGCTTGAAGCAGGTGCCAACCGCTTTGAACTCAAGCGCGTCGGCGGCGGACTGTTGGTACAAACGCCCGATATTCACCGCCTCAGCCGCGCCGATTTGAAAGTTGTCTCCAAACGCCAACCGACCGAGCAAGAATGGAACGACCTGATGTTTGTATGGAATGTCGCAAAATACGTCAAATCCAACGCCATCGTCTTCGGCAAAGGCGGTCAAACCTACGGCATCGGCGCAGGCCAAATGAGCCGCGTGGACAGCACCCGCATCGCCGCCCGCAAAGCGCAAGATGCCAATCTCGACCTCAACGGCGCATGTGCCGCTTCCGATGCCTTCTTCCCATTCCGCGACGGCGTAGATGTCATTGCCGAGCAGGGCATCAAAGCCATCATCCATCCGGCAGGCTCCATGCGCGACCAAGAAGTCTTTGACGCAGCGGACGAACACGGCATCGCCATGGTCGTAACCGGCATCCGCCATTTCCGCCACTAATAAGCTGATATAAAATAAAGGCCGTCTGAAAACCGATTTCAGACGGCCTAAGTTTTAATATATGGGATAAGTCATGTCTTTTAGCCAAGCCGAGTTAGCGGATTTTGCTACCAATCTTTTTGTTAACTATGACGAAGGTTTTGAAGGAGATACGCCGCTTACGGATGAGCTTATTGCACGCGTGGAAGAGGAGCTGGGCTATTCTCTGCCCATTGACTATATAGCTTTGATGCGTCTGAAAAATGGCGGTAGTTTGAAACGTTGTTTTTTTCGTTATACCGATACGGATGGATATGAATGCGAACTAATAGTTCGTGGTATATATGGTATTGGTTTTGCGAATAATAATGCCCTGTGCGGTCAAATGGGTAGCCGTTTTTTGGAGGATTCCAAAAATCACGCATTGCCGCATATTGGTGTTTACTTTGCCGAAGAAGATAGCGGGCACGGATTTTTTGCGCTGGATTACCGCAACATAAATGCCGATGGTGAGCCATCGGTTATCAATATTTATTTGGATAATTTTCATGAAGAATATATTGCCGACAGCTTTGCTGATTTTGTCCGTCGTTTGACTGCAGACGAGTAAGTAGAGCGGATAAGTAGTTAGTATTTCAAATATTCCTGTTACTGCTAAGCTGATATAAAATAAAGGCCGTCTGAAAACAAAGTTTCAATATCATGAAACCCGTTTTCAGACGGCCTTCTTCAATCATCAAACAATTTAGCGGACTAACTGTAAATCAGGACAAAGCAACCAAGCCTCAGCCCGTCCGATTCATGCAGCAACACAATGCCGCCCAAGCCTAAAACCAACCCACTCAGAGAAAAAACATGAAACACATCCTCCTCATCCTCACCCTCGCCACACTCACCGCCTGCGCCTCCAGTCATACCGGCGGTTACGGCTATGCCGGCAACAACGGCGCTTCCGCAGGCGTGACCCAAACATTCCGTTGGTAAGGCCGTCTGAAAAACAACACAGTTTTCTACGATAGAGAACAAACAAATCCCAAACGTAAAGGCAAGTTTTACACTTGCCTTTTTAACGCTGTCCATCGGCTTAATAGCGCATAAATTCGTATCATTTGGTTACTATTTATATGTTAGGAAACGTCAAAGGCCGTCTGAAAACAGGCGATACAAACCCGTTACACGTTTCAAACCGATCTTCAATACAAATTTCATTAATTCTCTAAATAAAAGCCCATATTTAAATCTATCACTAAAGAAACTATTCAAATTATATATTATTTAGTAATCATTATTGTTTGAGAATAAAAAAGTAAAATCAAATAGCTAGAAAAGCCGTTTAAAAAAAGCAACAAGTAAATTTAACGGGCATGACCGTTGAGGCCGAAAAAGTAACACTTTATCGGAAGAGTTGATTTGCGAAACCAAACGCATATAAAATTTGGACAAGGATTCCGAATGCATTGAAAGAAGCTGACAAAAAGTGACTTGTTAAGAAACAAGCTGACAAAAAACGGCACATCGTTTCCCAAACTTCACAAGCTTCCCAAAATGTATCAGCATAAAATCCCATAAAACAGGCTTTTAGCTGCTATTCGGCCGAGTGGAGACTTTTGGCACGGGAATTGCATACAGGAGATTACGGCATGAAACCGCATAAAGGGGAGACTCTGAAATGCGGCAAATGTGTGGACAGGCGGTTTACAGCCGAGCAACACGTCCCAAAAGAAATCAAACCCCTTACAGGAAAATCGATATGAATAAAGTCTTTAAAGTCATTTGGAACCACGCGACCCAGACATGGACCGCGGTTTCCGAAATCAGCCATGCACACGGCAAAAAATCCGCTTCTGACAAGCGTAAAGCCGTAGCTGCTGCAGTGGTTGCAGCAGGTGCTTTGATGGCATCTACTGGAGCAGAGGCAAGTGTGGATTTGCGTCATAGCGCAGTAAACATCACTCCTGATGGCACTTACAACGGTTCTAATAGAAACGTTGGTGTGAACTCTGTTGTAGTGGGTTATCAAAATACTGCGAGCGGTGAAGATGGCACTATCGCTTACGGTGCTAACAATACTGCGACTGCAAACGCAGCATTGGCTGTGGGTAATAACAATATCGCAACCGGCGGTGCGTCGACTGCAATGGGTGTAAGCTCTGTTGCAAGTGGCGAAGCTTCTGTTGCAATCGGTAACGTAGCCCAAGCAACGCAAATTCGTGCGACTGCAGTAGGTAACCGTGCAACTGCTACTCAAGACTCCGCAAGTGCTTTTGGTAACCGTGCAAATGCTGGCGCACAATTTGCAACAGCTATTGGTGATAACTCCAATGCAAATGCTGCTGCAGTTGCTGTAGGTACGCATGCAAACGCTGAAAAACAAGATTCTATCGCTATTGGTAACAACGCTCACGGTGCTTGGACCAATGCTATTGCTGTCGGTAAAGATAGCGTAGCAAAACAAGACCACGCGATTGCAGCAGGTACTAGCGCAAATGCGTCAGGTATTCAAGCCGTCGGCGTTGGTTCATATACAAAAGCAGAAGGTAATCTGACAGTTGCAGTTGGTCCATATGCGCAAGCCAATAAAGAAGCTGCAGTTGCTGTAGGTTCTAACGCTACTGCTGCTGAGTCTAACTCTATTGCTGTGGGTCAAACTGCTACTGCGGCTAACAATAACTCTATTGCTGTCGGTACTAAAACAGTTTCTAGAGGCGATAATGCAATTGGTATCGGTGCTTATGCTGAATCAACTGCTGCACGTGGTACCGCTATTGGCGTATTGTCTCAAGCTAATGGCGAGGGCTCATTTGCCGGTGGTGCATCTGCTCAAGCAGTAGGTACTAACTCTGTGGCTATTGGTGGTGCGACAGATGGTACTCTGGGTAATAAAGCAGGTACTGCTGCTAAAGCCACTGGTAATAACTCTATTGCAGTAGGTTCTAAATCAAATGCCCAACAAGCTGCCGACGTTGCAGTGGGCCATGGTGCGACAGCCAATGGTACTTCTACTGGTACTAATGCTGAAGGCACAGTAAACAATGCCGGTTCGGCAATGGCAATCGGTACTAATGCTCAAGCAACCGGTATCGTAGCAACTGCTATCGGCCAACGTTCTCAAGCCCTGGCAAACGGCGCGGTAGCATTGGGTGGCGACGCTCAAGCCAAACAAGGTTCTGACGTAGCAATCGGTCGCGGTTCCGTAGCTAACGGTACTTCCGCTTCTGCATTCGGTCCTGCTGCTCAAGCAACTGCCAAATACGCAGTAGCTTTGGGCGTACAAAGCCAAGCCACTTCAGAACAAGCCATCGCATTGGGTCGCCTCTCTCAAGCTAACGGCAACTTTGCAACTGCTTTGGGTAACAGCGCTCAGGCAACAGCTAAAAACACTCTGGCTTTGGGTACAGAAGCTAAATCTACTATCGAAAACAGCGTAGCCCTGGGTAACGGTTCTACAACCAGCGCATTCGCACCTACTAACAGCGCTACCGTTGGCAAATACACTTACGGTGGTTTCGCAGGCGCAACCAGCGGCTTGGGTAACGGCGCAGTATTGTCTGTAGGCTCTGCAGGTAACGAACGTCAAATCCAAAACGTTGCTGCAGGTCGTATCTCTGCAAATTCTACCGATGCAATCAACGGCTCTCAATTGTATGCTGTTGCAAACCGCATCGAAAATCTGAATCCGTTTGTATTCTCAGGCCACAATGGTAGCGGTAGCTCACCAGCTGAAGGTACATACAAATACGATCCTAAATCAAATGCTAATAACACTCTGAAACTGATCGCCGGTAACGGTTTGACAATGACCTCAAACGGCACTAACGAATACACCCTGAGCGTAATTGGTGGTGGTTCTACTGGTGCTACCGGCGCAACTGGTGCTAAAGGCGATACAGGTGCAACTGGTCCTAAAGGCGATACAGGTGCAACTGGTCCTAAAGGCGATACAGGTGCAACTGGTCC
>CAUSHT010000001.1:0-31020 GCA_963531275.1 uncultured Neisseria sp. | reverse complement strand
ACGCTCGCCATGAGTTTTTTCGCCGACTTGGATGTGTCCGTCATCGACGAATTGCCGCCCGGGCGCACCCCGATTAAAACCCGCCTCGTCAACAACGTCCGCCGCGCCGAAGTCGAAGGCTTCGTCCTCAACATCTGCCGCAAAGGGCAGCAGGCATACTGGGTCTGCCCGCTGATTGAAGAAAGCGAAACCCTGCAACTGCAAACCGCCACCGAAACCCTCGAGCAGCTTCAGGCAGCCTTGCCCGAACTCAACATCGGCTTGGTACACGGGCGCATGAAAGCCGCCGAAAAAGCCGAAGTCATGGCTCAATTTGCCGCAGGCCGTCTGAACGTCTTGGTCGCCACCACCGTCATCGAAGTCGGCGTAGATGTGCCCAACGCCGCCCTGATGGTGATCGAACACGCCGAGCGCATGGGCTTGGCGCAGCTGCACCAATTACGCGGACGGGTAGGGCGCGGCGCGGCAGAAAGCGTGTGCGTCCTCCTGTTTGCCGAACCCTTGAGCGAACTCGCCAAAGCGCGGCTGAAAGTCATCTACGAACACACCGACGGCTTTGAAATCGCCCGCCAAGACCTCAATATCCGCGGCCCCGGCGAATTTCTCGGTGCGCGTCAAAGCGGCGTTCCCATGCTGCGCTTCGCCAACCTTGAAGAAGACCTGCACCTTTTAGAACAAGCGCGCGAAATCGCCCCTTTGCTGATTGAACAAAACCCTGAAATCGTCGAAGCTCATTTGGCGAGATGGCTTTCCAGCAGGGAAGGTTATTTGGGCGTATAAAATTTGTTTGAAAAGAAAAAGGCCGTCTGAAAACAGACGGCCTTTGATTTGGCTTGATAGGGGTTTAGAAACCTTGCGCCAACATGGCATCGGCAACTTTGACGAAACCGGCAATGTTCGCACCATTGACATAGTTCACTTTGTCGCCGACTTTGCCGTATTTCAGGCAGGATTCGTGGATGTTGTGCATAATATCAAACAGGCGGCTGTCCACTTCTTCGCGTGTCCAAGACAGGCGGATGGCGTTTTGACTCATTTCCAAACCTGAAGTCGCTACGCCGCCGGCGTTGGACGCTTTGCCCGGAGCGTAGAGGATGCCGGCTTTGATAAATTGTTCGACTGCGCCCAAAGTTGACGGCATGTTCGCACCTTCGGCAACCACATAGCAACCGTTTGCCAGCAGGATTTTGGCAGCGTCTGCGTCCAATTCGTTTTGGGTGGCGCAAGGCAGGGCGACTTCAGCCGCAATGTTCCACGGTTTTTGGTTTTCAAAGTATTGCAGGCCTTGTTCTTTGGCGTAAGTGGCCACGCGTTCGCGGCGTACTTCTTTCAGCTCGATCAAAGCGGCCAGTTGCGCTTCGGTCATACCGCTGTCAGGGAAGAGGACAAAGCCGTTGGAGTCGGAGACGGTCAATACTTTTGCACCCAGTTGGATGGCTTTTTCAGCAGCGTATTGTGCCACGTTGCCGGAGCCGGAAATCAACACGCGTTTGCCTTCGATGCTGTCGTTACGGGTTTCCAACATGGCTTGGGCAAAATACACGCAGCCGTAGCCGGTAGCTTCAGGGCGAATCAGGCTGCCACCCCATTCAAGGCCTTTGCCGGTCAGGACGGAAGCAAATTCGTTGCGGATTTTTTTGTATTGGCCGAACAGATAGCCGATTTCGCGGCCGCCTACGCCGATGTCGCCGGCAGGGACGTCGGTGTCGGCGCCGATGTGGCGGTAGAGTTCGGTCATAAAGGCTTGGCAGAAGCGCATTACTTCGGCATCGGATTTGCCTTTAGGATCAAAGTCGGAACCGCCTTTGCCGCCGCCCATAGGCAGGGTGGTCAGCGCATTTTTGAAGACTTGTTCAAAAGCGAGGAATTTCAACACGCCCAAATCGACGGTAGGGTGGAAACGCAAACCGCCTTTATAAGGACCAATGGCGGAATTCATTTGAATGCGGTAGCCGCGGTTGACTTGGACTTGGCCTTTGTCGTCCATCCAAGTGACGCGGAACATAATCACACGCTCCGGTTCAACAATACGCTCAAGCAGGCTTTGTTGGGTGTATTTCGGGTTTTTCGCCAAAAACGGATCCAAACTCATGAATACTTCTTCAACAGCTTGATGGAAGGGTTCTTGGTTGGGATTGCGTTGTTTGAGATTGGTAAATAGAGTGTTCAGGTCGGTCATTTTTCTACTCCTATTGAGTGATATATTTCAATATTTATGTTTTGAAATATAGCTGTAAAAATTTTACTTGCCAAGAAAAATTTTAGCAGGATTGTTGACATTATTTTTTTACCAATTTGTAAAATTAGAATTATATTTTTAGAATTATTGAAAATTATGGATTATATTTCATATATTAAAAATAATAAGCCATAAAGTTCTAAGTAATTAAACTAGAAAATTTCAAAATTTTTTTTGTAAAAATTTTATTTGGCTCAAAATTTCTTGTAAATAAATGCTAAATTGTCAACATTATTAACGGATATACACTAAGCCTAGAGGAAGGGTTGGTCCATTGCAGACAGAGAGGCAGGCCGTCTGAAAATTCGGTACAATACGCATCAAATTCCCACAACACATACATTAAGGAAACCCATGAAAGCCTATCACGACCTTATGCGCCATGTTCTCGACAATGGCATCGACAAATCCGACCGTACCGGCACCGGCACGCGTTCTGTATTCGGTTACCAAATGCGTTTTGATTTGAGTGAAGGCTTTCCGCTGTTGACTACCAAAAAATTGCATCTTCGCTCGATTATTCATGAGCTGCTTTGGTTTCTCAAAGGCGATACCAACATCAAATATCTGAAAGACAACAACGTTTCCATTTGGGACGAATGGGCGGACGAAAACGGCGATTTAGGCCCGGTTTACGGCTACCAATGGCGCAGCTGGCCCGCACCCGACGGCCGCCATATCGACCAAATTGCCAATGTGGTGGAACAAATCAAGAAAAATCCCGACTCGCGCCGCCTGATTGTGTCCGCATGGAATCCCGCTTTGGTCGACGAAATGGCCTTGCCGCCTTGCCACGCGCTGTTTCAGTTTTACGTTGCCAACGGCAAACTGTCCTGCCAGCTTTACCAACGCAGCGCCGATATTTTCCTTGGCGTACCGTTCAACATCGCCAGCTACGCATTGTTGACCATGATGATGGCGCAAGTGTGCGGACTGGAAGCCGGTGAGTTTATCCATACGTTTGGCGATGCCCATTTGTACAGCAACCATATCGAGCAGGCCCGACTGCAATTAAGCCGCGATTTCCGAAGCCTGCCGACCATGAAAATCAACCCTGAAGTCAAAGACTTGTTTGCCTTCAAATTTGAAGACTTCGAGTTGGAAGGCTATGATCCGCATCCGCACATCAAAGCAGCAGTATCGGTGTAATCCAAGTTAAAAAACAAAAGGCCGTCTGAAAGTTCAGACGGCCTTTTTATTTGATTTGAATCGTCAGATTTTCTCTCAACGAATCAGCGTATTTCCGTTAAAATACGCCTTCTTTTCCGATTCGAAACATTGCCATGCGCCTTACCCACATCAAACTCTCCGGCTTCAAATCTTTTACCGACCCGACCACGATTCATGTGCCGGGGCAGCTTGTTGCGGTTATCGGGCCGAACGGCTGCGGCAAGTCGAATGTGATTGACGCGGTGCGCTGGGTGTTGGGCGAGGCTTCGGCGAAGCAGCTTCGCGGCGAGAGTATGCAGGACGTGATTTTTAACGGTGCGGCAACGCGCCGTCCTGCGCCGAGGGCTTCGGTGGAGCTGGTGTTTGACAATAGCGACCACAGTTTGCAGGGGGCGTGGGGGCAGTATGCCGAGGTGAGCATCAAGCGGCAGCTGACGCGTCAGGGCGAATCGACTTATTTCATCAACAATCAGACCGTGCGCCGCCGCGACATTACCGATTTGTTTCTGGGGACGGGCGTAGGCGCGCGCGGTTATGCCGTCATCGAGCAGGGGATGATTTCGCGCATCATTGAAGCGCGGCCGGAGGAGTTGCGCGCCTATATCGAAGAGGCGGCGGGCGTGTCCAAATATAAGGAACGCCGCAAGGAGACGGAAGGCCGTCTGAAAGACACGCGCGAGCATTTGCAGCGTTTGGGCGATTTGCAGAACGAGTTGGCGCGTCAGGTGGAAAAGCTGGAAAAACAAGCGGAAACCGCCGAACGCTACAAATCCCTGACCGCGCAGTTGAACCAACAACAGGATTTGCTCGATTACGCCCAATGGCAGCAATCGCTTGCCGCCGCCGACAAGGCGACCGCGCAGCATCAGTCTTTGCAGGCGCAGCAGGACGAAACCGCCGCGCAGGTTCAGGCGTTAAACGACGAAGTACACGCCTTGCAGACCGCCGAACAGTCGCAGCAACAGGCGGTACACGAATTGAGCAACAAACGCGGCGTGTTGCGCGAGCAGATTGCCCGTTTGGAAGAACAAATCCGCCATCAGCAAAACCTGCACCAACGCATCGAACGCGACAAGCAGGCGGCGCAGGCGCAGATGCAGCGCATCCATCAGGAGCAGCAGCAAATCCGCGTGCAGCTTGAAGAAAACGAGTTGCAGGCCGAAGAAAAGCAAACCGAATTGGCGGAATGGGCGATGCAGGTTGCCGAACACGAAGAGCGTCTGCCCGAATTGGAAGAAGCCCAAGCCACGCTCAACGCCGCCTTCCAAACCCAGCAGGACGAGGCAAACCGCATCCGCCGCGAACTGGCGTTGAAGCAGCAGCAGCTTGCCCATGCCGAACAAACCGTTGCCAAGCACGAAGAGCGCAAAGGTCGTCTGAAACAGGAAAACCAAGCCCTGAACCTGCCCGACGAAGCCGAAACCGCCGCCGCGCAGGAAGCCGCCGCCTTGTTGCAAAGCCAGCAAGAGCATTACGAAGAACAAATCATTGCCGCCGAAGAAGCCTTGCACGCAGCCCGCGAAGTGTTTCAGACGGCCTCAAACCGCTTCCAAAACCTGAAGCAGCAACACATCACCTTGCAGGCGCAGCAGCAGGCGTTGTCGCAAATCCTGTCGCAACAGCAGGAAGCCGCCGACTTCTGGCAGGCAACCGACCACGCCGCCGCGCCGCAACTGTGGCAATACATCACCGCGCCTGCCGAGTGGCAGCACGCCTTGTCCGTCATCCTTGCAGAACGTCTGCACGCCCGCGCCGTGCCGCACGGCTTCATGCCGCCCGCGCCTTTGCCACAGGGGCAGGCGGCATGGCTTTCAGACGACCTCTCCGGCGGTATCAAAAAATCCCTGCCCGTACAGGCATTGCTGAATCAAATCCAAGCGCAGCCGCCGTTTCAGACGGCATTGCACCACTGGCTCGACGGCGTATTGTGCGCGCCCGATTTGAGCTACGCCCTCGTGCATCAAAGCGATTTGGGCGCACATCAAATCTGGCTTACGCCCCAAGGCCATCAGGTCGATAAAGTCAGCGTCCTGCTCTATGCCAAACCCGCGCAGGAAAGCCTGATTGCCCAAAAAGCGCGCCTCGACGGCATCGCTTCCGAACTGGAAAACCTCGCCCCCGAACTTTCCGCCGCCGAAGCCGCGTTCAAACAGGCGGAGGCCGCCGTGCGCTCGTCCGAAGTGCAACACAAAAACCTGATGCAGCAGCAACAGCAGCACACGCGCCAATACAGCCAGGCGCAGCAACGCGCCGCCGAACTCTTGGCGCGCACCAACCAAGGGCAAATCCGTCGCGAACACATCGAGCGCGAACTGGCGCAGTTGGCGGAAGAACAGACCGTGTTGCAACACACGTCCGACGGGCTTTCAGACGACATCGCTACTTTGCAGGAAGCTGCCGCCGAACTCGAACACCAACAGCACACCACCGCACACAGCCGCCAAGAGCAGCAAGGTCGTCTGAAACAGGCGCAGCTTGCCCTGTTGGAAGCCAACCGCCAATACGGGCTTGCCGAAGTCGCCGTCCATAAACTCAATCAGCAAAAACAAAACTACCAGCAGCAAATCGCCCGGCTCGAACAGCAAACCCTAGACTGGCAGGAACGCCAGCAAGAGCTTGCCCTTGCCTATGAAACCGAGTTCCAAAACGACGAGCAGCACATCAAGCTCGACGAGCTGACCGAAGCCGTACACACGCTGGACGAAGAATACATCGCCGTGCAGGACAAACTCGCGCAGATTCAGGAGCAGGGCAGGGAGCAATACGCCCGCGTACAAACCCTGCAAACCAAGCTGCCGCAGCTTCAGGCCGCCACCCAAACCGCCCTGTTGCAACAACAGGAAGCCCTGATTAACGCCAAACGCTACCATCAAAACCTGACCGAACGTGCCGCCGATTTGGACGCGCTCGAAGCGTTGGCAAAAGAATCGCCGAAAGTATTGAACAGCAGCATCGGCAGCCTCACCCAGCAAATCGAAGCCCTCGGCGCCGTCAACCTCGCCGCCCTGCAAGAACTCGAAGAAGCGCGCGAACGCGACGGCTACTACCGCAGCCAGAGCGAAGACGTGCAGGCCGCCATCACCCTTTTGGAAGAAGCCATCGCCCAAATCGACGACAAAACCAAAGAGCGTTTCAAAGAAACCTTCGACGCCGTCAACGGCAAAGTCCAAACCTTCTTCCCCACCCTGTTCGGCGGCGGCGAAGCCACCCTCAAAATGATAGGCGACGACCTCCTGACCGCCGGCGTGTCCATCATGGCGCGCCCGCCCGGCAAGAAAAACAGCACCATCCACCTCCTCTCCGGCGGCGAAAAAGCCCTCACCGCCATGAGCCTCGTGTTCGCCCTGTTCAGCCTCAACCCCGCCCCCTTCTGCCTTCTGGACGAAGTCGACGCCCCGCTGGACGACGCCAACACCTCGCGTTTCTGCAACCTGGTCAAAGAAATGTCGGCGCAAACCCAGTTCCTCTACATCTCCCACAACCGCCTGACCATGGAAATGGCAGAGCAGCTCGTCGGCGTAACCATGCAGGAAAAAGGCGTATCGCGGGTTGTTGCCGTAGACATCAAGCAGGCATTGGAAATGGCTGAGCCGAATTGAGATAAGAACAAAAGGCCGTCTGAAAGAATGAGGAAGAAATCTATAATTTCATCTTCCTATTTTTTCAGACGGCCTTTTTTGTATTGGATAAAGTGTTATTATTTTGACGTATTATCTTTGGCGCGTTGAGGCTGCCCCGAGCGTTGGTTGCTGCCGTTGACGGCATCGCGCCATGCTTTGCGTTCGGCTTCGATTTTGGCGGCTACTTCGTGAACCATGGTTTCCTGTTTTTTGACGGCCGGCTCTTCCGGTGTATTGTCGGAAAAGTGGAGGCCGTACCACAAGACGGCGAAAATGCTGCAGACGAAGATAACGGCAATCAGGCCGACGATGGCTTGTTTGCCGGCGAGGGGTTTTTCAGGGGGAGGGACGAGGACATCAAAGCAGTCGGCGCAATCGAGGGCGAAGCAGACGTTTTCGGCTTCTTTGCGGCCACGTCGGCCTTCTGTGATGTTGAAGGAAATGTGTTGCCCTTCGGCCGGAAGGCGGGTAAGGGTGGTGAAGGCGGCAAGGGCAAGAAAGATTTCTTGGCCTGTGTCTTCTATGGTAGCGGCTCCGAAGCCGCGCTTGCTGTTCCAGCGAGTAATCGTTCCGTAATAACGCATAATGTATGTGGGTATATTATTATAGGTAACAGTTTTTCCTTGGACTGATTTTAAATCAAAAAGTTTAGTTATTGTCTTAATTTTACACTAGATTTGTCTTATTGGAAGCAGGCAGGCCGTCTGAAATCCTTCAGACGGCCTGTATGGTTTATGCCTACTTATTAAGCACTTTTTGGAAGGTATCGATCAGATGTTGCGCAATAGCACGGCTGCCGAATTGTTGCAGGCAATCTTGGCGCAAACGGACGGGATCGTATTGTGCATGGTTTTCGTAGAGGGTGAGCAATGCTTTGGTCAGCTCCGGTATGTTTTCGATTGGCACCAGCAGGCCGTTGTCGGAAGTGACGATGGATTCGGGGCCGCCGCAGCGTGTGGCGATAACGGGCAAACCTTGTGACAGTGCTTCGATATAGACGACGCCGAAGGTCTCGGTACGGCTGGCGAGGACGAATGCGTTGCTGTGGCGCATGAGATCCAGGGTTTGGTCGGTGGTCAATGCGCCGGTAAAGGTAACGGCGTGGTTGATGCCCAAGTCGCTTGCCAGTTGTTTCAGACGGCCTTCTTCTGCGCCGCCGCCGCCGATTTTGAGTTTGAGCTGCGGATAGGTTTTGAGTGCTTCTGCAAAAGCAGGCAGGAGCAGGTCGTGGCCTTTGAGGTGGCGTAGGTGGGAGACGCTGCAGAAGGTGAAGTCTTGATTGTTTTTTTCGGGGAACTCGAAATCCTGTTCAAAATTGCCGCCCAGCATATTGGGCAGGTATTGCCAGTCTGTACCGGCGTAGGTTTTTTCGAGAATGCGGCAGAAATCACGGCTGACGGCGAAGCGGGCCGCGCTGTGGCGCACGGCTTCGTGCATGGACGGCCATTGGTTTTTGCGGACAAGGCCGCGTGAAATGGCACTGCTGTGTTCGGTAATCACATAGGGAATGCCGTATTTTTTGAAGATGGCACAGGCCAAAATGGCGGCGTAGTTGACGCAATGGGCGTGAATTACGTCGGGTTTGCCGTTGTCGGCGATATAGGCTTCAAAAGCTTTCATGCCTGCGTTGACCCAGCGGATGCGGTCGATATCGACAACCGGACAGCGTGGGAAGAAATACATGCTGTCGTAGGCGTAAGTGTTGAGTCCGCTTTGCTGATGGCGGCGCAGGCCGTAGAAGCGCGAGAAGATGGTTTTCGGCTGGCTTCTCAAGTAGCGGAACATGGGCACGACCATGCCGATTTTCATGCCTTCGCGTTGCAGGGCTTGGGCTTGGAGGCGGAAAAAGATTCCGTCCACGTCGGTTTCGGAAGAGGGATACCAAGAGGGGATAACGACAATATGCATGATGTGTTTTTTATGGAAGTAGATAACGGCGAGGCCGTCTGAAAAGAAAAGATATCTTTCAGACGGCCTTTTGTATATTTAGTTCAATCAGTTGCCGGCAACCGTCATTTTGGAGACCAAGATGGAGCCGATTTGGTTGGACGAACGGCGTAATGCGTCGTCTGCCACGCCGGTGATGGCGCGGTACATGTCCTGCAAACGTCCGGCAATGGTGATTTCATGAACCGGATAGGCAATGACGCCGTTTTCCACCCAAAAGCCGACTGCGCCGCGCGAGTAGTCGCCGGTAATGCCGTTGACGCCTTGCCCCATCAATTCGGTAACCAGCAAACCTGTTCCCATTTCTTTCAACAGATCGGCCTGCGTGGCGTGGGTGTGGTTCAGATACAGATTGTGCGCGCCGCCGGCGTTGCCCGTTGTCTGCATACCGAGCTTTTTCGCGCTGTAACTGCTGAGGAAATAGCCTTCGACAATACCGTCTTTCACCACAAAACGCGGCTGCGTGGCGACGCCTTCGGCATCGAAATAAGTGCTGCGGAACGAGCGCAGGATATGCGGTTCTTCACGAAGGCTGAGAAACTCGGGCAGCACCTGTTTGCCGATGCTGTCAATCAGGAAGCTGCTTTGGCGGTAGAGCGCGCCGCCGCTGAGTGCGCCGATAAGGTGGCCGATTAAGCCGACGGCGACAGTGGTGTCAAACAGTACGGGATAGCTGCCGGTCGGAACGCTGCGGCTGTTCAGACGGCGTAAAGTCCGTTCGGCTGCGGTTTTACCGATGAGTTCGGGCGCGTCCATGTCTTCGTGACGGCAGGAAGAATCGTACCAATAGTCGCGCTGCATGCCGTGTTCGTCGCTGGCGACCACGCTGCAAGAAATGCTGTGGTGCGTGCTTTGCTGGTGTGCGGCAAAGCCGTGGGTGTTGCCGTAGACGTATTGGTAATGGCCGGTATGAACCGATGCGCCTTCAGAATTTTCAATGCGTTTGTCCGTTGACAGCGCGGCCTGTTCGCATTGCTTGGCCAAATCAATGGCGGATTCGGTACTCAAATCCCATTCGTGGTAGCGGTCGAGGTCGCCGATATGGGTTGCCATCAAGGCAGCATCGGCAAGGCCGGCGCAATCATCTTCGGCGGTATAGCGTGCAATATCGATGGCGGCTTTGACCGTATCTTGCAAGGCGCGTTCGGAGAAGTCGGCAGTGCTGGCGCGGCCTTTGCGTTGGCCGACATAGACCGTAATGTCTAAAGATTTATCTTGTTGGAACTCGATTTGTTCGATTTCGCCCAAGCGTACGCTGACGCTTTGACCGAGTGACTCGCTGAAATCGGCTTCGGCCGAGGTGGCGCCGGATTGTTTGGCCAAATCCAGCGTGTGTCCGCACAAGCGCAACAGCTCGTCCGGTGTGTGGTTAAACAGCATAAAAAGGTTTCCTGACAGGGTTTTGCGGCATTTTAACCGTTTCAGACGGCCTCTGCAAAAATCGCACGGAAAGGCCGTCTGAAAACTGATAAAATAGGCAGATTCAGAAAATCAGGGAAACACAATGTTTGAACAAGAAGACGAATGGGTCAGCAAAACCCAAATGAAAAAGCAGATGAACGATTTGCAGGCTTTGGGTATGGAATTGACCAAGCTCTCCAGCGATACGCTGAAAAAAATCGGCTTGGACGAAGAGCTGTTCGAGGCCATCGCCACCTATAAAAAAATCACGTCCAACAGCGCGCTCAAACGCCAAGCACAATTTATCGGCCGCCTGATGCGCGATACCGACCCTGCGCCCATCGAAGCCTATTTGGCCAAACTGCGCGGCGACAATACGGCGCACAATGCCTTTTTGCAACGCGTCGAGCAGGCGCGTACCCGACTGTTGGCAGACGATGGCGCGATTACCCAATTTATGGCCGATTTCCCGCAAGCCGACGCCGGTAAATTGCGTACTTTGATCCGCAACACCAAAAAAGAGCAGGAACAAAACAAACCGCCGAAAAACTTCCGCGCGCTGTTCCAAGAAATTAAAGCAGTGATGGAGGCCGGTCAATCCGATGCTTCAGAAGAAGGGCAGGATTGGGAAGAATAAACTCTAAGGCCGTCTGAAAACCGATTGCAGGTTTCAGACGGCCTGTATCGTAATACCGAAGGAGGATGACCATGAAATTTCGCCACTCTGTAACTGCCTTGCTGATTGGTGTATTGACCCTCAATGGATGTACTAACGATCTTTGGGAAAGAAATAGCCCGTTCCAGCAAACCACAACCGAAAAAACCGTTGCCAAAGACAATATTCACGCATTTGGCGTGGTTGCCAAAGACAATACGCAACTGGAAACAGGCAGCTTGGTCATGATGGGTGGAAAATATTGGTTTGTCGTTAACCCTAAAGATTCGGCCAAGTTGAAGGCGGTTTTGGATGCTAAGCTGAGCAAACGATTTCAAATGGTTCGGCAAAATCCAAAACAGGTGTATGAGGCTTTGCCGGTCGAATTGAAATCCCCTGAAGCGCAAACTTTCCGCTCGAATTTCTGCCTGCGTTACGATACTCAAAAAGCTGCCGAGATTGCCAAGTTAAAACAGCTGGCGTTCAAGCCGGTCGAACTTGATGGTAAAACTGTCTACACACGGTGTATTTCTACCGAAGGTCATTATTATGCAACGCCGAAAAATGTTGCCGAAGACCGCCGTTTTGACACTGCCGTCCCGGTCAGAATTTATTATGTGGAAACCAAAAAAAGCACCGACGTTCGGAAGTTGACGGGGAATATCCTGAAAACGCCATTTACATTGGCTTTGGACGCAGTCGGCGTAGTGATAGCAGGCTCATATGTCGTGATCGGTGAAATTATCGATGCTTCACGCAAATAATATCCAAGGCCGTCTGAAAACGGATTGCAGGTTTCAGACGGCCTCCTCCTTAAAATAAACGCTTCAAAAATATTAATTTTCTCTCTATTTAATCCCACACACCATGTCCGTCAAAATCCAAACACGTTCCATTAATCCGACTGTTTTTAACGACTTGCTTACTGCCGGTACCGATCCTTTGATTGCGCGGCTGTGTGCTGCGCGTGATGTGCAAAGTCCGGCCGAGTTGGACGACAAGCTTGCTGCGCTTTTGCCGTATCAAACGCTGACAAACTGCGAAGCCGCCGCCGGCCGTCTGGCGGATGCGATTGAGCGTCAGGAAAAAATCCTGATTGTCGCCGACTACGATGCCGACGGTGCGACGGCGTGTTCCGTCGGTATGAGCGGTTTGGCGGCGATGGGGGCGAAAGTGGATTTCCTTGTGCCCAACCGCTTTGAACACGGCTACGGCTTAACGCCCGAGCTGGCTGAAATCGCGGCAGAGCAAGGCGTGGATTTATTGGTGACGGTGGATAACGGTATCGCCAGCATTGCAGGCGTGGCGCGTGCGCAGGAATTGGGTTTGGATGTGATTGTGACCGACCACCATCTGCCTGCCGAGACCGTGCCCGACTGCATCATCGTCAATCCGAACCAAAAAGACTGCGGTTTCCAAAGCAAAAGCTTGGCGGGCGTGGGCGTGATTTTTTATGTATTGATGGCGTTGCGTGCCGAACTGCGCCGTCGCAATTATTTTTCAGACGGCCTGAAAGAGCCGAATCTGGGCGACCTTTTGGATTTGGTCGCACTCGGTACCGTTGCCGATGTCGTTACTCTAGACCACAACAACCGTATCCTCGTGTCGCAAGGTTTGAAACGGATGCGTTTGGGTAAAATGCGCCCGGGCATCCGCGCCTTGTTTGAAGTGGCGCGACGGGATTGGCGCAAGGCTCAGCCTTTCGATATGGGCTTCGCGTTGGGTCCGCGCATCAATGCGGCCGGACGGCTGGACGATATGTCGGTCGGCATTGCCTGTCTGTTGGCGCAAGATGATGCCGAGGCGCAGGAACTGGCGGCTCAGTTAAACAACCTCAATATCGAGCGCCGCGAAATCGAACAGTCTATGCTGCAAGACGCGCTGAATGATTTTCCCGAAACCTTGCCTCCAGGTCAGACGACTTTGGTGGCGTATCGCGACGACTTCCATCAAGGCGTGGTCGGCATCGTTGCCAGCCGCCTCAAAGACCGTTTTTATCGTCCTACCATCGTGTTTGCTCCTGCCGACAACGGCGAAGTGCGCGGTTCGGGACGCTCCATTCCCAATTTGCACCTGCGCGATGCTTTGGACTTGGTGTCCAAACGCCATCCCGATTTGATTTTGAAATTCGGCGGACACGCAATGGCGGCGGGTTTGAGCATACTTGAACACAATATTCCTGCGTTTCAGACGGCCTTTGAAGAAGCCGTGCGCGAGATGGTGTGCGAAGACGATTTGTCGCAAACCTATATTACCGACGGCAGCCTGCCTGCCCGCGATATTACACTGGAACAGGCGCAGAACCTTGCCCGACACGTTTGGGGGCAGGGCTTCGCGCCGCCGAGTTTTACCGACGAATTTCACGTTGTCCGCCAGCAGCCTCTAGGCGCGGAGGGCAAACACAAAAAAGTCTGGCTGCAAAAAGACGGCTACGAATTTGAAGCCATGTTTTGGCGTTGCAGCGAAGACATTCCCGAATACATCCGCACGGTGTACCGCCCCGTTGCCAACGAATGGCGGAATAACCTCGAATTGCAGCTTTATATCGACTACTGGGAAGCCGCGTAAGCAAAGGCCGTCTGAAAAATGAAGAAACAAAAACCTTGGCTCGGCTTTTCATTGGCGCTGCTTGCCACCATGACTTGGGGTTCGCTGCCGGTCATCGCCCAACAGGCTTTAAAAGCCGTCGATGCACCCACGCTGGTATGGATACGCTTTTTAGTGGCTTCGCTGGTGTTGTTTGTGTTGTTGGGGCTGGCCGGCAAGCTGCCGAGGCCGTCTGAATTTTTCAAGCAAACCTTATTTTTATTGGTGCTGGGCATTATCGGCATTTCCGCCAACTTCGTGCTTGTTGCCATGGGTTTGCACTATATTTCGCCGACAACCACGCAGGTGTTGTGGCAACTCTCGCCCTTTACCATGATTTTGGTCGGCGTAGGCGTGTTTAAAGAAGCCTTTACGCACTGGCAAAAAATCGGCTTGATGCTTTTGCTGACGGGTTTGGCCATGTTTTTCAACGACAAATTCGGCGAACTTTTCAGCTTGGGCAGCTACGCGGTCGGGGTAATCATGGCGGCTTCGGGCAGCATGATTTGGGTGTGCTACGGTGTGGCGCAAAAACTTCTGTCCAAACATTTCAATTCGCAACAAATCCTGCTCATGATCTATTTTTGCAGCAGCTTTGTCTTCCTGCCGTTTGCCGAACCATCGCAAATCGCCCATATCGGCAATCCGTTTTTATGGGGCTGCTTTATCTATTGCTGCTTAAACACGCTGATCGGCTACGGTTCATTCGGCGAAGCGCTCAATCATTGGGACGCTTCAAAAGTCAGTATTGTTACTACGCTGATACCCGTATTTACCATGATATTTTCCACCATCGGCCATCATCTCGCCCCTGATTATTTTGCCGCTTCGGATATGAATATCGTCAGCTATGTGGGTGCCATGGTGGTTGTGGCCGGAGCCTTGCTGGCTGTGGCCGGAGAGAAAGTGATGGGGCTTTTTTTGAGAAAGATATAAAGCATTTATTGCGAAACAGAATAAAGCAAGGCCGTCTGAAACAGGTTTCAGACGGCCTTTTATGTTCTAAATCAGATTAATGTGAAACGGCAAATCAATAGAAGCCTTCGCGCTCTTCACGGGTGGAAATGTAGATGTTTTTCACCTGCGTGTACGCGGCGAGCATCATTTTGTGGGTTTCACGGCCGATACCCGAAGTTTTGTAGCCGCCAAACGGTGCGCCGGCAGGCAGGCGGTTGTAGCAGTTTACCCAAACGCGGCCGGTTTCCAATGCGTTGGAAACGCGCAGGCAGCGGTTGATGTCGGTACTCCACACTGCGCCGCCCAAGCCGTATTCGCTGTCGTTGGCCATTTTGATGACTTCTTCTTCGGTTTTGAATTTAATCACGGTGGCAACCGGGCCGAAGATTTCTTCTTGGGCAACGCGGGCTTCATTGCTGCTGGCCTCAATCAAAGTCGGTTCGACAAATTCGCCTTTGCCCAAGTCGCCTTCGATTTTTTTACCGCCGGTAATGATGCGGCAGCCTTCCTGTTCGCCGATTTTGACGTATTTCAAAATGGTCTCGAGTTGACCGGCATTGACTTGCGAACCCATTTGGGTGTCGTCTTCCCAAGGCAGGCCGACTTTGATTTTTTTGAATTCTTCAGCCAAAGCATTGACGAATTTGTCGTAAATGCCTTCTTGTACAAAAATGCGCGAACCGGCGCAGCACACTTGGCCTTGGTTGAACAAAATACCTTTTTGCGCGCCTTCGAGGGCTTTGTCGAAAGGCATATCGTCGAAGAAGATGTTGGCAGATTTGCCGCCCAATTCCAAAGTGGACGGAATCAGCAATTCGGCGGCAGCGATGCCGACGCGGCGGCCGACTTCGGTTGAGCCGGTAAAGGCCAGTTTGTTGAAGCCTTTGTGGTGCAGCATGTATTCGCCGGATTTTGAACCGCGGCCGGTAATCACGTTCAACACGCCTTTAGGCAGCAAGTGGTTGATTTTTTGAGCGAGGGACAACAGGCTCAATGAAGTGCTGGAAGAAGGGTGGATGACGATGGTACAACCTGCGGCCAATGCCGGAGCGATTTTCCATGCGGCCATCAAGAATGGGAAGTTCCAAGGAATGATTTGGCCGACAACGCCGATCGGTTCGCGCAAAACGATGGACAGGTCTTCGGCATCAAGTTGGGTCGCAGTGCCTTCTTCGCCGCGGATGACGCTGGCAAAATAGCGGAAATGGTCGGAAGCCAAAGGCACGTCGGCGGCGCGGGTTTCGCGGATGGGTTTGCCGTTGTCCAAGGTTTCTTGCAGGGCGAACAATTCGGCGTTTTCATCAATCACATCGGCGATTTTGTTCAAAATGGCCGCGCGTTCGGCAGTCGTGGTTTTACGCCATGTTTTGAACGCTTCTTGGGCAGCAGCCACGGCAGCATCGACATCGGCGTCGGTTGCGTCTGTGAACTTGGCCAATTCATCGCCATTGGCAGGGTTGTAAGAGGATAAAAGTTTGCCTTCGCTACCTTTCGTCCATTCGCCGTTGATTAAAAGGCCGTATTCTTTATCAAACACATTTAAATCTTTTGCCATAATGCTGTCTCCTTAATGAATGGGAAGGCGTGTTTCTGCGCCATAAAAACAGCTTATGCTTTTTTCTTTTTAAGTTCAAGTATTAAAAATGAGAATATTCTCAAAATTTACATTTGCAATGTTGTTTCATGTAGTAGGCCGTCTGAAAAATAAAGAATTTGATTGAAATGAAAGTATATTTGTTAATATATTTAAAGATTCAGACGGCCTGAATAGAATTTGTTATGGTATAACATCATAACTTGTTGTTTTGAAAAGATTATAGGTTGACGGTTTCGAACATGGGGAGTATTCTCATTTATAGCTAAACAGTTTTTCGACACTCTAGGAGACGCTCCATGAAAATGCATGCTGTGGTAGTAAACAAAGATGTAGCAGGTGATGTAGAAGTTGTTGAACGCGAACTGCGTCCGTTGGAATACGGCGAGGCGTTGGTGGAAGTCGAGTATTGCGGCGTGTGCCACACCGACTTGCACGTTGCGGCAGGCGATTACGGCGACAAACCGGGTCGCGTGTTGGGACACGAAGGCATCGGTTTGGTTAAAGAAGTTGCCGACGGTGTGAAAAATCTGAAAGTTGGCGATCGTGTCAGCATCGCATGGCTGTTCCAAAGCTGCGGTTCGTGCGAATACTGTAATACCGGCCGCGAAACCTTGTGCCGCTCTGTATTGAACGCAGGCTATACTGCCGACGGCGGCATGGCGACCCACTGTATCGTGAGTGCCGATTACGCGGTCAAAGTTCCTGAAGGTTTGGATCCTGCGCAAGCTTCCAGCATTACTTGTGCCGGTGTGACCACTTATAAAGCCATTAAAGTTTCCGGCGTTCGTCCGGGCCAATGGATTGCGATTTACGGCGCAGGCGGTTTGGGCAACTTGGCGGTCCAATACGCGAAAAAAGTATTCGGCGCACACGTTGTCGCCATCGACATCAACGATGAAAAACTGGCATTCGCTAAAGAAAGCGGCGCTGATTTAGTCATCAACGCCGCCAAAGAAGACGCTGCCAAAGTGATCCAAGAAAAAACCGGCGGCGCACACGCAGCCGTTGTTACCGCCGTATCCGCCGCCGCGTTCAATTCTGCTGTGGACTGCGTCCGTGCAGGCGGCCGCGTCGTTGCCATTGGTCTGCCGCCCGAATCTATGGACCTGTCCATCCCGCGTCTGGTCTTGGACGGCATCGAAGTGGTCGGCTCTCTGGTCGGTACCCGTAAAGATTTGGAAGAAGCATTCCAATTCGGCGCAGAGGGTTTGGTTGTGCCTAAAGTCCAGTTGCGTGCTTTGGATGAAGCGCCTGCCATCTTCCAAGAAATGCGCGAAGGTAAAATTACCGGTCGTATGGTGATTGATATGAACAAAGAGTGCAGCTGCATTCATCACTAATCAAATGATTCCGTGACAAAAGGCCGTCTGAACAATTTCAGACGGCCTTTTTTATTGGATTGGATAACTTAAAGCGTAAAGCTGCTTTCAAATACGCGGATTTCTTTGCTGACAGGATCGGTAAACTCTATTCTTTTGGCCAAAAGTTTTAAAGGTTTGTCGTAGTCTTCATCACCGGCTGCCAATGGGGTAGGGTAAAGCGCATCGTTCATCAGCGGCATATTCAAACTCATCATATGCACGCGGAGCTGGTGTTTCTTTCCGGTGTGCGGCGTGAGGCGGTAGAGGCTGAATGCACCGCGGTTTTCGATAAGTTCGATGGTCGTGTGGGCATTGGGTTCGCCTTCCGTTTCCCGTGTGAGAAAGAATTTTTCGCCGCGCTCCATTCGGGATGAAATATCCAGCGGATAGTCCAAATCCGTCCGCGTCGGCGCCACCGCTTCATAAGTTTTTTGGACAGTTTTTTCTTGGAACATGGTCTGATAATCGCGACGCGTGGCAGGGTTGAGCGAAAGCAGCATAACGCCTGCCGTATCTTTATCCAAACGATGAATCGGCGTAATGTCTTCAACATTCAAATGCTGCAATTCCGGCCGCAAACGCAGGCGCGTGAGCAGGGTTTCCCGCAAAAATCTGCCGCTGGGGATGACAGGCAGAAAATGCGGTTTGTCCACCACAAGCAAATGCTCGTCAATATGCAAAATCTTTTCATCAAATGGAATACGCGGCTCGCTCTCACGGCTGGTTTCACGGTAATAAAACATCGTCTTGCCGGGTTCGAACAAAGTATTCTCATCAAACGGCACGCCATCTGCACCCACCACAAAACCGCTGTTCAGCCGCCGCCGCCAGTTTTCTTCGCCGACAAAGGTAAAATGAGCGCATAGAAAATGCAGCAACGGCAAGCCATAAAACTGTTTTTCATGTGGCAAAACCAAGTAGCTGGGTTTGACACCGTCTAAAAGGGGGAGGGGATTGGTACGTTTTTTCATGCGGCGGATTGTACTCGGTTTTTAGGATTTTTTCAGACAGCCTTGTTTTTATGGAAAATAAGTTCCTAATAATAGATATGTATTGATGCAGGTTTTGTGTTTAAATAGATTCTTCAAACGAGCAGAGAAACTGGTTTTGTTTGAGCTTGCTTTTATGGCATGAATTGAAGAAATGATAAAGAAGCAATATCTGAGAAAAGGAGAATATTATGCAGAGAAAAATCAGCATAATCATCATGTTATCTTCGTTTTCCGTATCCGTTATGGCGGGAGGGGAAGTTCGGCTTGGCAAGAGTAAGGCATATAATAATGAGTATGAACTTGTGGCAGAGCATGAAGTCAATGAAGAAGTTTCACAATTAAATCAAGACGAGTATGCAGCACATCCAATACGCAACGATAGCGGCGTCATGCAGTCAGGAAAAGCGGCTTCAGGCAGACAAGCTGTTCCCCAATACGGAAAACCTAATTTGCCGCCTGTCCGCTTAAATCCGCATCCTTCACGACCTTGATTTCAAAATCAAAGGGCTGCTCCATTTGTTTGGGCAGCCCTTTTGTTTTGTTGGCTCACTCACATTTTTGTTTGCGCAAAACAAGTTTGTAATCGGTTTTGATGCTGGTTTGATCGCCAATCATCTTAAAATCATCTATCAAACAACGGTTTTCCGTACATTTCAACGTGAAATCTGCACCGACCCTATGGCCGTCAAATTGTTTAAATGTTGCCCGAACGGTATGGGGAGAAGTGACCTTGACTTGCAAGGTTTTATGGAAGTTATCAGGATGATCCTGACCAAAGCCCAAGTAGTAATGTATCGGCATGTCACATCCCATCTCCATATCGGGTTGCTTACGGATATTTGTGTTGAATTTATTGAATTGTCGGATGATTTTTTGTAGTTCAGGCGTGGTAATACGATTGTGTTCAGAGCCTAAATCCACTGTAGACAGATAAACCTTTTTGACTAAATCTATTTTGGCTTGATTATTTGTGGCGTTATTTGCAGCCGTCGCTTGGTAGGGTAAGCTGGTGGTTAACAAGCCGATAACAAAAAGAGAGCGTAGTGTTTTCATGATGTGTATAGGGATGGGATGAAAAGAATCCAAGTATAACGGCATTGAATCTATATTGAATATGTTTCTAAGAAATTTAAGTTGAAAAGCAGGGGAAGGATTGAAATCATTGAATGTGATTCTGCAATCTGCTTTACAGGCCGTCTGAATACGAAAACCGATTTTCAGGCGGCCTTTTGATTTGTTCCCAACCTCACAAACCCTTAAAAATCAGCTATAATGCCCAACTATTTGATTTTCGCTTATCCCATATTGAAATGGCACAAAAAATTCAATCTGTAAAAGGTATGAACGACCTTTTACCTGTCGAACAAAAAGATTTCAAACTGACGGCTGCGTTTTGGCAGGCGTTTGAAGATACGGTCGGCCGTTGGACACGCACTTACGGTTATCAGCAAATCCGTACGCCGATTGTCGAGCAAACCGGTTTGTTTGTCCGCTCCATCGGCGAGGAAACCGATGTGGTCGGCAAGGAAATGTATACCTTCTCCGATTCAAACGATTCTTTGAGTTTGAGCCTGCGTCCCGAAGGTACGGCTTCTTGTCTGCGCGCGGTGGTCGAACACAACCTTCTGTACAACAGCCCGCAAAAGCTGTGGTATATGGGGCCGATGTTCCGCCGTGAACGTCCGCAAAAAGGCCGTTATCGTCAGTTCCATCAGGTCGGTATCGAGGCTTTGGGTTTTGAAGGGCCGGATATTGATGCGGAAATCATCGCAATGTCTGCTGACTTATGGGAAAAATTGGGTATTCGCGAATACCTGACTTTGGAAATCAACAGCTTGGGCAACCGTGAAGAACGTGCGGCACACCGTGCGGCATTGGTTGAATATTTGACCCGCTATGAGGCGCAACTGGATGAAGACAGCAAACGCCGTCTGAAAATCAATCCTTTGCGCGTTTTGGATACGAAAAATCCTGATTTGCAGGAAATCTGCAACGCGGCACCGCGTTTAGTGGATTACTTGGGCGAGGCTTCGCAAAACCACTATGCACGCTTCAAGGCGATGTTGGACGGTTTGGGTATTCAATACATTGAAAATCCGCGCTTGGTCCGTGGTTTGGATTACTACAACCAGACGGTTTTTGAGTGGACGACCGACAAACTCGGCGCGCAGGCGACTGTGTGCGGTGGCGGCCGTTACGACGGTTTGATTGAGGAACTTGGCGGCAAACCTGCGCCGTCTATCGGCTTTGCGATGGGTATTGAGCGCCTGCTGCTTTTGGTGAGCGAATACGGCTCGCTGGAAGTGAACGCAGCGCCTGATGTCTATGCAATGCACCAAGGCGAAGGTGCGGATTTGCAGGTGATGAAATACGCGCAAGCCTTGCGCGCTCAAGGTTTCAATGTGATGCAGCATTCCGGTTATCAGAGCCTGAAAGCGCAAATGAAAAAAGCAGACAACAGTGGCGCACGCTTTGCGCTGATTGTGGCTCAGGATGAGCTGGCAAACGATACAGTCACCCTGAAAGATATGCAGGGCAAACACGAACAACAAACCGTTGCCGCCGCTGATTTGACAGACACTTTACAACAATGGAAGAACGCATAAATGGCAGCCCATTTGGAAGAACAACAAGAGTTAGACAACTTTAAATATTTTTGGAAAAGCATCGGCCGTTGGATTTTTACCTTGCTGATCGTGGCGTCTTTGGGGTATTTGGGTTACACCATTTACCAAGGCCAAAAAGCTTCAAAAGATCAGGAAGCCGCCGCCGTATTGGCGCAAATGGTGGAAAAGGCACAGCAAAAAACCGACCAAAAAGCCATCAATGCCGATTTGGCCGAATTGCAAAAAAACTATCCTGATTCTATTTCGACAGCCCAAGCCACTTTGATGGTAGCGGCAACCGAGTTTGATGCCGGCCGTTATGATGTGGCGGAAGGTCATTTGAATTGGGTGCTGAAAAATCAAAACGCACCGCTGGTTCAAGCTTTGGCAGCGCAGCGTTTGGGCGTTACCCTGTTGCAGCAAAAAAAATACGATGCCGCCATCAATGCCCTGAATACTCAGGTTGAGGCTGATTTCGAGCCTTTGATGTTGGAAACCAAAGGCGATGTTTACGTTGCCCAAAATAAAACCAAAGAAGCCGTACAAAGTTACGAAGCTGCTTTGAGCAAAATGCCGCAAACCGCAGTAGGCCGCGAATTGCTGCAAATGAAAATCGACAGCTTGAAATAAATTTGTTTGAAATCAAGGCCGTCTGAAGTTGCAATGACTTTTCAGACGGCCTACACTTATCCTTATTAACCGTGTTTTTTAAAACACCTGCTTGTGTTCCGCTCCCGTTTTTAGGCGGCACTTGACACAGAAAGACTCAATCATGAAACCAACCATCGCGCTTGTCGGCCGTCCCAATGTCGGCAAATCTACTTTATTCAACCGTTTGACGCGTACCAAAGACGCACTCGTGCATGACTTGCCCGGCCTGACGCGTGACCGACATTACGGTCATGGCAAAGTCGGCAGCAAACCTTATTTGGTCATCGATACCGGCGGTTTTGAGCCGGTTGTGGACAGCGGAATTTTGCACGAAATGGCAAAACAAACCTTGCAGGCTGTCGATGAAGCCGATGCAGTTGTGTTTTTGGTGGACGGCCGCACCGGTTTGACGCCGCAAGACAAAATTATTGCCGACCGTTTGCGCCAAAGCCCACGTCCCGTTTATTTAGCCGTGAATAAAGGTGAAGGCGGCAATAGGGCCGTGCTTGCTGCCGAGTTCTACGAACTTGCCCTGGGCGACCCTTATGTTATTTCAGGTGCGCACGGCGATGGGGTGTATTATCTGATTGAAGATATTTTGGAAACCTTTCCTGAGCCTGAAAAGGAAGAGGAAGAAGCCAAACATCCTGTTTTTGCTGTAATCGGCCGCCCAAATGTCGGTAAATCGACCTTGGTAAATGCCATTCTCGGCGAAGAGCGCGTGATTGCCTTTGATATGGCAGGCACGACGCGTGACAGTATCCATATCGATTTTGAACGTGAAGGCAAACCGTTTACCATCATCGATACCGCAGGTGTGCGCCGTCGCGGCAAAGTGGATGAGGCGGTGGAAAAGTTCTCCGTTATCAAAGCCATGCAGGCGGTTGAAGCGGCAAACGTTGCCGTATTGGTATTGGACGCGCAACAAGATATCGCCGACCAAGATGCGACGATTGCAGGTTTTGCTTTGGAAGCAGGCCGTGCTTTGGTGGTGGCGGTCAATAAATGGGACGGTATCAGCGAAGAGCGCCGCGAGCAAGTGAAACGCGATATCAACCGTAAACTGTATTTCCTTGATTTTGCTAAGTTCCACTTTATTTCTGCGTTGAAAGAGCGCGGTATAGACGGTTTGTTTGAAAGCATTCAGGCTGCCTATAATGCGGCGATGATTAAGATGCCGACGCCGAAAATCACGCGCGTATTGCAAAGCGCGATCGAGCGTCAACAGCCGCCGCGTGCTGGCTTGGTGCGTCCGAAAATGCGTTATGCCCACCAAGGCGGCATGAATCCTCCGGTGATTGTGGTTCACGGTAATTCGCTGCACGCGATTTCAGACAGCTACACACGCTATCTGACCCAAACATTCCGCAAAGCCTTCAATCTGCAAGGTACGCCGCTCAGAATTCAATACAATGTTTCGGAAAACCCGTATGAAAATGCGGAAGACAAACCGAAGAAAAAACCGCTGCGCCGTGTCAGTCTGAGCAACCGTATCGAGAAACGCGAAGGCCGCAAGGAAGAGAAAAACCGCTTCAAGAAGAAAACCAAAGTCAGCGTAAAAAAACAATTCAGCAAATAAGCATAAAAGGCCGTCTGAACGATTTCAGACGGCCTTTTATGATGGAATGTAAGTTATTCATGTTTCATGATATTTATCGATTGGATTTGCCGGAATCAATATACATAAAATCGGGATTGGGAAGGGGTGTGAAGATGAAAATGAAACAGTCGGTTTGTCGGGAATTTCCCTTATTGCTGGATTCCTAAACGGTGTGATAGAAAAAAATAGTTGGTAATTTATTCTATTCGGGGCTACAATCCCATCAAACGCCAATTTTGGCGTCTTTACAATCATAATAATGGAGCTCAAGAATATGACAGCTAAAGGACAAATGTTACAAGATCCTTTTTTGAATGCGTTGCGTAAAGAGCACGTTCCGGTTTCGATCTACTTGGTAAACGGCATCAAGCTGCAAGGCCAAGTGGAATCATTCGACCAGTACGTTGTTCTGCTGCGTAATACTTCCGTCACTCAAATGGTTTACAAACACGCTATCTCAACAATCGTTCCTGCACGCGCAGTCAGCCTGCAACACGAAAACAAACAACCTCAAGCCGCTGCCGCAGCTGCTCCGGTTCAAGTTGAGACTGTGCAACAACCTGCCGAATAAATGATGTAACGCATTCCTGTTTTTCAATACCTTACTGCTTTTGCGGTAGGGTATTTTTATTTTCAGACGACCTTTATCATGCTGCTTGAAAACATTCTTCCCTTTGCCCACTCCCTGTTACGACAAGCCTTAAAAGCAGGCGGCCACGCTTTGGATGCAACGGCCGGAAACGGGCATGATACTTTGCTGTTGGCGCAGTCGGTTGGCGAAACGGGTAGGGTGTGGGCGTTTGATGTGCAATCTAAAGCACTGGCGCAGACTCAAGGCCGTCTGAAAGAAAACGGCGTAGATGGTCGGGTAGCCCTGATACATGACGGCCATGAAAACCTTTTGTCTTATATCGACGAGCCTCTAGATGCCGCGGTATTTAATTTCGGTTGGCTGCCGGGCGGCGATAAAAGCTGTACAACTGAGGCGGCAAGCAGCATCCGTGCGCTGACAGATACTTTGGGTTTGCTGAAAGAGGGCGGGCTTGCCGTAGCGGTATTGTATCCGGGGCATGAAGCCGGCCGAATAGAGGCTGAGGCGATTGTGCAATGGGCTGAAACTTTGCCGCAGGAAGCCTTTGCCGTGTTACGCTATGGCTTTGTCAACCGCCGCAATGCGCCTCCCTATCTGCTGGCGATTGAAAAGTTGCGTCAGAAATAGATGTTTGCGGTAAAATAGCTGCTTTGTTTTTCAACCTTTAACATAAGAAACTGCCATGCAATATCTGTTTGTAAAATACAGCCATCAGATTTTCGTTGCCATTACCATTCTGTTGTTCAACATCCGTTTTTTCCTGCTCTGGCGTCATCCTGAGAAGCCGTTGGCTGGCATTTGGAAAGCCATGCCACATTTGAACGACACCATGTTGCTGTTTACCGGCTTGTGGCTGATGAAGATTACCCATTTTTCGCCGTTCAATGCGCCCTGGCTCGGCATGAAAATCCTGCTGTTGCTGGTTTATATTGTATTGGGCATGATTATGATGCGTTCGCGTCCGCGTTCGCCGAAATTCTATATCGTCTACATTTTGGCCATGTCGTGTGTTGCCACGATTGTTTTCCTTGCCAAAACCAAAACGCTGCCGTTTTAAACGAGGCCGTCTGAAATGTATCCGCATTTTGCCATTATCGCTTTGGGCAGCAATCTCGCCAATCCTGCCGAACAGGTTCGCGCCGCTTTGGCCGAATTGGCCGCGCATCCGCATATTCAGCTCGAAAAAACATCTTCCCTGTATCTGACTGCGCCAGTCGGCTATGACGATCAGCCCGATTTTGTGAACGCCGTTTGTGCGGTGAAGACTTCATTGGACGGCGTGGCTTTGTTGGCAGAGTTAAACCGCATCGAGGCCGAATTCGGGCGCGAACGTACCTTCCGCAATGCGCCGCGCACCTTGGATTTGGACATTATCGATTTTGACGGTATCCGCAGCGATGACCCGCATCTGACTTTGCCTCATCCGCGCGCGCATGAGCGCAGTTTCGTTATGTTGCCGCTGGCTGAAATCCTTCCAGATTTCGAGTTGGGCGAGCATGGCCGTGCGGCTGATTTGGCTCAGGCTTTGGGCGGGCAGGGTATTCGCCTGTTGAAAGAATAAGGGCCGTCTGAAAAACGGACTAAAACAAGAAAGGGCGTGTTGGACACGCCTTTTTTGCTATAAAATATTGTCGGGAAACACATTACAAAGAGTTACTATGAATCCTCGTTATATTGTTGTTGAAGGCGCCATCGGTAGCGGCAAGACTGCTTTGAGCCGCCGCTTGGCAGAGCATTTCAGCGCGTTGCTGTTGTCGGAGAATCCGGATCACAATCCGTTTCTCATGAAGTTTTACAGCAATGTTTCCAATAATGGCTTGGCTGCCGAGCTTTTCTTCCTGACGCGCCGCGCTGAAAGCGTGAATATTATTGAAGAACAATGCGCGCAAGGCGGAATGGTTGTGGCTGATTTTTTGCCGGAAAAAGACCGTATTTTTACGCCTATCGTTTTGAATGATGACGAGCAGCAGCTTTTTGCCGATATGAAGCAACGCATTCTGCCGCAATACGCAGAGCCCGATGTGGTGATTTATCTGCAAACCGCCGTCGAAAACAACCGCAAACGTCTGCAAAAACGTCATGAAGGCATCATCAGTTTGTTTCCCGAAGGCTATTTGGGACGGGTGCATGACGAATACAGCCACTTCTTCCATTTGTATCAAAGCGCACCTTTGCTGACCGTCAATGCCGATGAGTTGGATTTGGCCGGCAATGACGACCACTTCCAGCTTTTGTTGCGCGCATTGGAAGATTTTCAAGGTACGCGCAGTTATTTGAATTTAAGCGAAAAATAAACGCAGGCTAGGTTTAGGCCGTCTGAAAGGAATAATATGTCAAAATATCAATTCACACTCCCATCTTCTTCCGGCAGCGATTTTAACTCCGCCGAACATTTGCCGTTGGTTGTCTATTTTTATCCTAAAGACAGCACGCCCGGCTGTACCACCGAAGGCTTGGATTTCAATGCCCGATTGGAGCAATTCAAAGCATTGGGCTATACCGTTGTCGGTATTTCGCGCGACGGTGTTAAATCACATCAGAATTTCTGCGCCAAACAAGGCTTTCAGTTTGAATTGTTGAGCGACAAAGAAGAAACCGTCTGCAAACTGTTTGACGTGATCAAGCTGAAAAAGCTTTACGGCAAAGAATCCCTCGGCATCGAGCGCAGTACGTTTGTGTTGGACGAAAACGGCGAAATCGCCCATGAATGGCGCAAAGTCAAAGTGGCCGGACACGCGCAGGAAGTGTTGGATACAATTTCTCAAGCCTCTTAATAGAACCTTGAAAACCTAAGGCCGTCTGAATGGATGTAAAGTCATGCCGTTCAGACGGCCTTTCAATACAGTTTGATGAATATGGACGATTTAATAGACAAGCTGCTTGAATCCCTTTGGTTGCAAGACAGGCTCAGCCACAATACGCTGCAAAGTTACCGCCGTGATTTGGTCAAAGTCGCCGCGCGGTTAGCCGAGGGCGGGCAGGATTGGTTGAGTGCCGATGAGTTTGCCCTGTCTGATGCCGTGTATGCGGAGGGGGAAAAAAACACGTCCCAAGCGCGGGCATTGTCGGCTTGCAAGCGCATGTATGGCTGGTTGGAAGAAACGGGCCAAAGAGCAGATAATCCCACCCGTTTTCTCAAGGCGCCGAAATCGGAACGCAAACTGCCCACGCTGATTACCGAAGCCCAAATCGACGCGCTGCTGGCTGCACCGGATGTGGAAACGCCGCACGGACTGCGCGACAAAGCCTTGCTCGAAGTCATGTATGCAACAGGTTTGCGCGTGACTGAAGCCGTCAAATTGACGCTCAGCGATATCGATTTACATCGCGGCAGTATCCGCACCATAGGCAAGGGCGACAAATTGCGCCTGGTTCCGTTGGGACAGGAAGCGGCATATTGGGTGGAACGCTATTGCAACGAATCGCGCCCGTTGTTGCTAAAAAACAAAATCTGCGACGAAGTGTTTGTCAGTCAGAAACGCAGCGGCATCAGCCGTCAGCTTGCATGGATGATAGTCAAAGAATATGCCGAAGCGGCCGGTATTGCTTCGCTCAGCCCGCACGGTTTGCGCCATGCTTTTGCCACGCATTTGGTCAATCACGGCGTCGATTTGCGCTCAGTTCAGATGATGTTGGGACATTCCGATATCAACACCACGCAGATTTATACCCATGTTGCCAATATCCGTTTGAAAAACATGGTCGATGAACACCATTCCCGTTCATAAATAAAAGCGGCATCTCGAAGATGCCGCTTTTTGTTATTGAGGCCGTCTGAAAGGTTATCAAACTTTAAAATTATAAAATATCAATCAAAATATAAAATTTCATAGAAAAATTTCAAAGCAAAAGGGCTGTGTCAATATTGCAATGCAAACCGTTTTTATTTATATTTACGTTCAAGAATAAATCCTACTCTCAATTACAGAGGGTAACAAAATAATTGGAGCACATCATGTTCGTATGCATCTGCAATGCCATTACTGACCACGACATCAAAGAGACCATCGCCGCCGGTGCAACTACCATGAGCGATTTGCAGGCTCAATTAGGCGTGGCGACTTGTTGCGGTTGCTGCGGCGAATTGGCTGCATCGTTTTTGACTGCAAGCAGTGCCCAAAATACCGTGACTGCAGGTATCAACGTTCAGTCTTAATTTTAGAATACACATAAAGGCCGTCTGAAGGCGTGACAGAAATCCTTGATTTCGTTTCGCGCCTGTTCAGACGGCCTTTGTCATGCCTGTATGGTTTGGAAGCATTTTGCTATACAATGGCCGCTTTTGTCCCTCCGAGAGTAACCGCCATGAAACTGACCTTGATGTTTCGGGAATATTGCAGCCTGTGCCACAAAATGCGCGAACAATTAAAGCCTTATCAGGAGCAGTTTGGATTTGAGCTGGATATTGTCGATGTTGATGAAGATCCGGTTTTAGAAGAAAAGTACAATGAGCTGGTGCCTGTTTTGCTGGATGGCGATACCGAAATTTGCCATTGGTTTTTGGACGAAGAAAAACTGAAAGCGCATTTGAGTGCGTAACAAACCGTTGACCATATTATCTTTCAGACGGCCTTTGACTGTTTAGGCCGTCTGAACATTGATTTTATTATGACTGAAAAACTTTCTCCCGATGCGCTGATTGAAGCGGCGCTGTTGACGCAAGTCGAACCTTTAAACGAAAAAGCTATGCGCGAATTGTGCGTGCCGCCGTTGTCGCAAGACAAGCTGATTGATGTGTTGGCGCAATTGAAGGCCCGTTGGCAGGGCAGGGCTTTGGAACTGGTGCATACCCATGAAGGTTGGCGCTTCCAAATCGCCCAAGCCGCATTTGAACGGCTGGGCAGCCTGCAAGAGCAACGCGCGCCGCGTTATTCTCGAGCCGTGATGGAAACGCTGGCGATTATTGCCTATCAGCAACCGGTCACGCGTGGCGATATCGAAGGCATACGCGGCGTGGCGGTGTCGCAAAATGTCATGCAAACCTTGCAAGATAGGGGCTGGATTGAAGTCATCGGCCACCGTGATTCTGTTGGCCGTCCGGCTTTGTGGGCGACGACGGCAACATTCTTAAGCGATTTGCGTTTGGAAAGTTTGGAAGAATTGCCGCCGCTGACTGAATTGGGCGAGCTGGTGTTGCCTGATTTGATGGAAACGCCGCCGACAGGCGATGAGGAGGCTGAAGAAGCAGTTGAATCAGGAAGCAGACTGATTAACTGATTTGAATGTAAAGGCCGTCTGAACAATCGTGTTTCAGACGGCCTTTATTATTGTATAACATCATGATTTTAAATATAATTTTCATCTATTTTAATAACTTATTGATTTTGTGATATAATTTAAAAATTATTAGAATAAATATCTCTCATTCTGTAATAGTTTGAGAAGGCATACGGAAACGTTTCTTTCTTTATCAATCGGCAGCCCGTTTGTTCTTCAAATATGCGCTGTATCAACTACGGAACCGATATGAAATTCAAACAATTTATTCAAAACAAATCTTCTTTCAACCCAAGTGTGGTCGGTATTACGCTTTTCTTCGTCCTTTTGCTTTTGTCAGCTGCTTTGGTTTGGCCTCAAAATACTGAGGCTTTGTTAAATGCCATGAAGCAGTTTATTTTTCAAAATGTCAGTTGGTTTTACATTCTGACTTTCTCTGTATTCCTTATTTTCTTATTGGCGCTTCCCATCAGCAGCTTCGGCAGTATCAGGCTGGGTACAAACGAGGACGAACCTGAGTTTTCGTTTTTATCATGGCTGGCCATGCTGTTTGCGGCCGGCATGGGCGTGGGCTTGATGTTTTTCGGGGTGGCCGAGCCGTTATCGCATTTCTCTTCCCCGATTGCCAAAGGTAATGCGCAAGAGGCGATTCTGCATACGGTGTTCCACTGGGGGATTCATGCCTGGGCAATCTACGGAATCATTGCGCTTGCCTTGGCGTATTTCGGTTTCCGCTATAAATTGCCGCTGGCGTTGCGCTCCTGCTTTTATCCGATTTTAAAAGACAAAATCAACGGCAAAATGGGTGATGCCATCGATGTGATGGCTTTGATTGCAACTTTGTTCGGTATTATCACAACCTTGGGATTTGGCGCGGCACAAATGGGTTCCGGTTTGTTGAAGATGGGCTGGGTGCAGGACAACAGCTATGTCTTGCAGGTCGGCATTATCGTTGTTGTGATGGCGATTGCCATATTTTCCGCAACTTCGGGCGTGGGCAAAGGCGTCAAAATTTTGAGTGAAACCAACTTGGTGTTGGCACTGACTTTGATGCTGTTTGTCTTGCTGAGTATGCCGACGACGTATTTGATTTTTGCATTTAGCGACAATTTGGGCACTTATTTGAGTAACTTCGTTTCGTTCAGCTTTAAGTCGTATACCTACGAGCCTGAGCATACAAAATGGTTTACCAGCTGGACGGTGTTGTATTGGGCTTGGTGGTGTTCGTGGTCGCCTTTTGTCGGTTTGTTCATTGCCCGAATTTCACGAGGCAGGACCATCCGCGAATTTATTTTTGGCGTATTGGCAGTGCCTAGCCTGATGAGTATTTTGTGGTTTACTGTATTTGGCAATTCGGCCTTGTGGCTGGACACGCATGTGGCAAACGGCGCGTTGTCTGCCTTGACCAACGAGCCTGAAAAACTGTTGTTTGCCTTTTTAAATTATCTGCCGTGGCCGGTCGTCAGCAACTTGGTGGCATTGCTGGTGATTGCGCTGTTTTTTATCACTTCTGCTGACTCGGGCATTTATGTGCTAAACAATATTGCTTCGCGCGATAAAGGGCTGGCTTCTCCCAAGTGGCAATCGGTTATGTGGGGCGTGTTGATTTCGGTTGTGGCTATTGTGTTGCTGGGCGCCGGCGGTTTGCCCATCTTGCAAACCATGACCTTGATTGCGTCTCTGCCGTTTGCGGTGTTGATGATTTTTATGATGGTTTCTTTGTGGAAAGCCCTGAACAACGATGCCAACTATTTTGCAACCGCCGTCAATCCGAGCAGTATTTTCTGGTCGGGCGATCATTGGAGGGAACGCCTTGGCCAAATGATGAA